>CAIWXH010000400.1 GCA_903916565.1 uncultured Oscillochloris sp.
CTATCATAGGGGTGACGTGTGTTCTCCTGCACGATTTTGTTTTAACGCAAAGGCGCAAAGGTTTTTTATGTCTTCGCGTCTTTGCGTTACAACGAAATCTCGTTTGACGCAAAGGCGCGAAGGCGCAAAGGTTTTTTATGTCTTCGCGTTACATCGAAATCTTGTTTTAACGCAAAGGCGCAAAGGCGCGAAGGCGCAAAGGTTTTTTATGTCTTCGCGTCACATCGAAATCTCGTTTGACGCAAAGGCGCGAAGGCGCGAAGGCGCAAAGGTTTTTTATGTCTTTGCGTCTTTGCGTCTTTGCGTCACATCGAAATCTTGTTTTAACGCAAAGGCGCGAAGGCGCGAAGGTGCACAGGTTTTTTTGGCACGAGAACATCAGTAACACGGTCGAGGTGCTGAGCGAAGCGTGAGAGGAGTCGAGCCGTGAGGATTGCTCTATGCGCGTCTATGAATCTGGCATGACGATCTGCGGGCGCTACCAAATTCTGGGTCTGGCGGGGCGCGGGGGGATGGGCGCGGTCTACGCGGCCTGCGACAGTCGGCTGGGGTTGACGGTTGCGCTGAAGCAGACGTGTGCGACGGATGAGGGTTTACGCCGCGCCTTTCGTCGGGAGGGTCGGTTGCTGGCGGCGCTGCGCCACCCTTGTTTGCCGCGTGTCCTGGATCACTTTGAGGACGGGGGAGAACTCTTCCTGGCGATGGAGTACGTCCCGGGCGATGACTTAGGGGCGATGCTGGCGCAGCGGGATGGCCCTTTCCCGGTAGCGGATGTGTGGGGGTGGGCGGACGCGCTGCTGGATGCGCTGGAGTACCTGCATCGCCAGAGTCCGCCGGTGGTGCATCGGGACATCAAGCCGCAGAACGTGAAGCTCGCGGCGGGCGGTGGCGTGGTGCTGCTGGATTTTGGGCTGGCGCGAGGGGCGGCGGGCGGGCAGACGCTGATGTTGAGCGGGGCGACGGTGGCGGGCTACACGTTGAGCTACGCGCCTATTGAGCAGATTCAGGGTGGGGCGGTGGATGCACGGGCCGACCTGTACGCGCTCGGGGCGACGCTGTACCATCTCTTGTCGGGCAAAGCGCCGGTGGACGCGCTGGCCCGTGCGGTGGCGCGGCTGGATGGCGACCCCGACCCGCTACCGCCGCTGGGTGCGGTGCGGCCAGATCTGCCGGTGGCGCTGTGTGACGTGGTGATGGGTGCCTTGGCCCTGCGCGGGGCTGACCGTCCGGCCACCGCCACCGAGCTGCGGGATGCGCTGCGCGCCGCCGGTTGCGGCGATATATCGCCGCCCTCGCCGGCCCCGGTGCGGCGATCCCGCCGCTGGGTACTGTGGGCTGCCGCGCCCGCCCTCGCCCTGGCCCTCGCGGTCGGCCTGGGGGCCGTGCGGGCCGCCGCGCCCGCCGGGGCCGCGCCCGCCCCGGATCTCGTTGTCGTCACGGAATCCGCCGTCCCCACGGTGCTGCCCTCGCCCGCGCCAACCGTGACTGCCCACCCCTCGCCCACGCCGTCGGCGCTGCCCGTGCCACCGCGAGCCAGCGCGCAATCCCCAGCGGAGAGCGAGCCGGTGGACGTGCCGACAGCGACGGCCAGCCCGACGGCGACGGCGATCCCCACGGCGGCACCGGTGGCTCCGGCAAAGCCGCGCCCCGCTGCGACGGCGAGGCCGCGCCCCGCTGCCACGACGGCTCCGCCGCCGATACCGATCATCCCGGGGGCACCGTGATGTGAGGGGAATGGCGAGGGCTACAGTGCTGTCGTTTTAACGCAAAGGCTTTTGTGTTTCTTTGCGTCTTTGCGTTCAAACGAGATTTTGTTTTAACGCAAAGGCGCGAAGACGCGAAGTTTTTTTGGCATGAGAGCAGATTGCAGCATTTGTTGTGGGTGATTCAGCACCACGTGGCTGAATTCGCTACGACGAACGCCGCAAACGGTGAAGCTGGTTTGAAACATGCCCATTGGCACGTGCCTCCATCTTCCCGGAAGCACTGAGGCACTGAGGCACTGAGATACTGAGCCACTGAATCCGGCAGACACCAGCACCGTCACCGTTTCAGTGCTTCCGTACCTTAGTGAATCAGTGATTTCGAAAAATCGCGATCCGCGCCTACGGCGCATCCGGCCCGATCCTCGGCGTACGTGGATACGAAACGCTTGACACAAAGCAGGAGATCAGTATGCAGAAACCAGAAGTCAGAAGCCAGAAATCAGAACTAATGCGCGAGCGGAGGGGCAAGCACCACACGAAAACCGTAGTTGAAGTCGCCGTCGTAGAGGTAGTTCCTGAACCGCGCCCCGGAGCGAACATATGAGCTATCGTTATACCACGATCCGCCGCGCCACGCTGTCTGCCTATCTGTAAAGACTTTCTGGAGAGTGTAACGTTCAGCGGGGTAGCTCCGGGAGTCATTAGCCATCACCTCCCACACATTCCCGGCCATGTCCATAGCTCCGCAGGCTGCCGCGCCGGACGGGCAGCAGCCTACGGGTGCTGGTGCGCCCACCTTGCTCTCACCATAGATGGCAAACTCGGGCGTAGGTTCGTCCTCGCCCCAGGGGTAGGTCTGGCGTTGGTGGTCGGCATCGTAGGCCGCTGCCGCCTCCCACTCCTCCTCGGTGGGCAGGCGCACGATAGAGCCCGGTGGGAG
>CAIWXH010000401.1 GCA_903916565.1 uncultured Oscillochloris sp.
AGCCTCGCCGCGCAGGATGTTTCCGGCACCGTCGCGCAGATGCGTTTCGCCAACGATGGCACCTGGGACGCATGGCAGCCATACGCGGGCACAGCGGGGTGGTCGCTCACCGCAGGCGATGAGCTGAAAACGGTGTTTGTTCAGTTCAAAGACGTGGCGGGCAACGTAACCCCTCCGATCACCCAGACCATCACCCTCGACAGCACAGCGGGCACCGCCTACGGGATGACGATCAACACTGGGGCGATCTTCACCAATCAGGTGACGGTGACGCTCACCACGTCGGCACCAGCGCTTACGCCCCAGATGATGGTCAGCAATGACGGTGGTTTCGCCGGGGCGACGTGGGAACCTTACACGACCCGGCGGGCGTGGCAGATCACCCAGTATGGGAGTTCAATCCTGCCCCGAGTCGCCTATGTGCGCTACAAGGACGCCAATGGCACCATCATTGGCCCGTATCAAGATGACATCATTCTCGATGTCACGGCCCCAACGGGGTCGGTCGCGTTTGTCGCTGTTGGCATCACGAGTCGCGGCAACGCAACCCCAGGGGCGACCGTTCAGACGAACGCCCGGTTGAGCGCCAACACGTTCGCCTACACGGTGTATTTGCCCTTCACGGTCAGCAATCTGGCCTGCCCCGCCACGGGCGCAACCAACAGCACGCTCCGGCTCACCGCCCAAGATGATGTGAGTGGCGTCGCCGCGATGCTGATCAGTTCCACGGCCAGCTTCGTATGTGCCCAATGGGAACCTTTTGCTCAAACCAAGCCGTGGCACAACAGCACCACCGAAGCTAGTACCGTGTATGTGCGCTTCCGGGATAGTGCGGGCAACGTATCGCAGGTCTACACGGCGGTGCATACCCCCTGATATTGGGACGACCGCGTAGCGAAGCGTTCCCGTGTGATCATCGCCGTGATGGTCGCGCCCGATTCGTCCCATGTGCCTCTGTGACGCGGCCCTAGCCAGCCAGGACGTTGCGACCGAGGGCGGTTGCAACGTCGCCTTTTCCCCCTCACCCCCGGCCCCTCTCCCTCAAGGGGAGAGGGGAGATTCTGCATCAGGAAGCGTTCGGCTCCCCCTCTCCCGCTCAGGGAGAGGGGGCTGGGGGGTGAGGGCTGGCGTGGCACGACGTTGCCACCGCCATGCCTACTCGTACCGCAGCGCCTCAATCGGCTGAAGCAGCGCGGCGCGACGGGCCGGGTAGAGGCCGAAGCCGATGCCGATGAGCGAGGCGAAGAGCAGCGCGGTGCCAACGGCGCCCCACGAGATCGGGGCGGCGATTCCGGCGGCGAGACCGACGAGCGTCACGATGGCGATGGCGCCGACGATGCCGATCAGGCTGCCGACCAAGCTCAGCGCCAGGGCTTCAAGCATAAACTGGCCCAGCACATCGCCGTCGGTCGCGCCAAGCGCCTTACGCACCCCAATCTCGCGGGTGCGCTCGGTGACGGCCACCAGCATAATGTTCATAATGCCGATGCCGCCAACGACCAGACTGATGCCCGCCACCACGGCGATGAAGCCGGTAATCGCGCCGTTGATGCCCTGCAACACGCCAAGCGCCTGCGTGGGCGAACTAATGGTGAAATCGTTGATCGCGTCGGCGGGCACGTTGCGTGCCGCCCGCAGCGTGCTGACAATCGCCGCCTCGGCGGGCTTCACCTGCTGCTCGCTGGTGAGGCCGATCAGGATGCTGCTCATCTTCAGGCCACGCCCCGGCAAATCAAGGTTGCCGACGAGCCGCAGCCGCACCGTGCTGACCGGGGCGAAGATGCGCCCGTCGGTCGAGTAGGGGCCGCCGTTCTTGGCGACGATGCCGATTACCGTGATCGGCTGGCCGTTAAGCTCGACGGTGCGCCCCACGGCGGCCTTGAGCGCCGCCACATCCTCGCCAAACAGATCCTGGGCGACGAGATAGCCGATTACGCCCACGCGGGCCTCGGCGGTTTCGTCGGCGGGCGTCAGGAAGCGGCCCGCCAGCAGCGGCACCGTCTGCACGCGCTTATAGTCGGCGCTGGTGCCCACCAGCAGCGTCTTGACGGCGGTAGTGCCAGCGCGCACCTCGGTGTTGACGGTGATTTCGGGCACGATGGCGTGGAAGAGGTCGGGCCGTGCGGCGACCAGCCCCGTGAGTACGTTGTAGTCTTGGATCGAAAGCAGCCCGTAGCCCGCCACGTCGCGGGCACCCTTGGCGTTCGGGTCGCCCGGCTCAAGCGCGATGCGGCGCGTGCCAAGGTCAATAAACTGCGCGAAGACGCTGCTCTGGAGCGCGTTCCCCAGCGAGAGCACCGCGACCAAGGTGCCCGCGCCGATGATGATGCCGAGCATCGTCAGCAGCGAGCGAAACTTGTTCGCCCGCAGGCTGTCGAGGGCCATGCCAAGTTGTTCTTTGAACATAATGTTCGCCCAATACATCTGTAGGGGGCCACGGGCACCCCGGAGCTATGATAAGGTTTGGTTACCACGAAGCCCACGAAGAACACGAAGGCCGGAGCGGTGATTCTCGGAAGGCACGGAGCGCAACAGCAAGCCGTTCGGTCTTCGTGCCCTTCGTGCCCTTCGTGGTAAAAAACATGCCGCGCATTTCCGCCGACCTGTACTAGGGTGGTCTAAGGTTTGTTTACCACAAAGCCCACGAAGCCCACGAAGGTCGGAAATGTACAGTCCGAAAATCTGTACCGGTTTACGCCGCAACCTTCACCGGCACATTCTCGCGCTCGCGGCGGGCGAAGACCTCACCGCCGTAGTAGTCGCTCAGAACGTTGTCGGTGAGCTTGCCGTCACGCAGGCCGATCACGCGATCCATGCACTGGCCGATCTCGGCGTCGTGGGTGACGACAATGATTGTGCGCCCCTGCGTGCGGTTCAGGTCGCGAAAGAGCGCCATAATCTCGGTGCCGGTCTTGGTGTCGAGGGCGCCCGTCGGCTCGTCGGCCAGGATGATCGCCGGGTTGTGGACGAGCGCCCGCGCAATCGCGACGCGCTGCTTCTGGCCGCCCGAGAGCGTAGTGGGCAGGCTGTCGAGCTTGTGGCCGAGGCCGACAACTTCAAGCGCCGCCTGCGCCCGCGCCCGCCGCGCGCGCCCATCGACGCGGGCGTAGACCAGGGGCAGTTCGACGTTGTGTAGCACGCTCAGGCGCGGCAGCAGGTTGAAGTTTTGGAACACGAAGCCCAGCTTCTGGTTCCGCACTTGCGCCTGCGCTTGGCGGCTGAGGCTGCTCACATCCACGCCATCGAGCGTGTAGCGCCCGCTGGTAGGCGTGTCGAGCAGGCCGATCAGGGTCATCAGGGTACTCTTGCCGCTGCCCGACGGCCCCATAATCGCCACCATCTCGCCCTGGTCAATCGTCAGCGAAACATCGTCGAGGGCGCGAAAAGCCCCATCGCCGGTCGCAAATTCTTTGACTATATGCTCCATCGTCACGATGGGCTTGGTGCGGTAGTCGGTGGTCATTGTCTGCTCTTTCTCTTTCACCACGAAGCGCACGAAGCGCACGAAGGATTCAGCACAGATGGCGGCACACAAGTTCGGTCGCTTCGTGATCTTCGTGGCCTTCGTGGTGAAAATCGGTAGCGCATTGCCGCCAACAGAGTACTAGCGGATCACAACTTGTTCGCCTTCGCTCACGCCGCTGATAAGCTCGACACCGTCGGCGGTGTGCAGCCCAACCGTGACCGGGCGCGGCTCAATGCTGCGCTGGCCGTTCGCGGCGGTGACGACGACGCCGACGCTCGGCTGGCCGTTCGCCTCGCTGACGGCGGCGGCGGGCACGCGCAGCACACCCTGGCGGCTGTCGGCGCTAATCGTGGCGCTGGCGGTCATTCCAGGCTTCAGGCTTTTGCCCGCCGGGTCAATCTCAACCGTGACCTGATAGGCCGTGACGGCGCTGTCGGTCTTCGGCAGCGGCTCCAGGCTCACCACGGTGCCGGGCAGGCGCGCGCCAAGGGCGTCAATCAGCACCGCGACGCTCTGGCCCTGGCGCACCTGGGCGATGTCCACCTCGTCCACGGTGACCTTGACCAGATAGTGGCTCACGTCGATGAGGACGAGCGGCGTCTGGGTGCCAAGCGCCTCGCCGGGGGCGACGTTGAGCGTGGCGACGACGCCGGTGAAGGGGGCGCGCAGTGTGGCATCATCAAGCTGGATCTGCGCCTGGTCGAGCTGCGCCTGGGCCTGGGCCACGCGGGCCTCGGCGCGGGCCAAGTCGCTCGCCTGCGGGTCAGCGGTGAGCTGCGCGAGCCGCGCCTGGGCCGCCTGGAGGTTGGC
>CAIWXH010000402.1 GCA_903916565.1 uncultured Oscillochloris sp.
CAGCCGCACCGTCCACAGCGGGGCGCCCGTCGCCACATTAAAAGCCTGGAGCGTGCCGTCTTGCGGCAGGGCCACCACCACATCGGCGAAGACCTGGAGACAGTTTTCGCAGAGACTGTTGGCGATGGAGTCGGTCAGCGGCGCTTCCCACACGTGCGCGCCGGTGTCACGGCTGAGGGCCACCAGCCGCTCACCGTCAGCCACCAGCACCACTTGGCGTCCGTACGTCACCACCCACGAACTGCCGTTCTCGCCCATGGGTGCGCTTTCCCAGCGCACGCTGCGCTTGTCTGGGCTGAAATAGACCAGGCTATCCGCCGAGGGCGTAGCATCAAAGTTGCGACTAAGCACCAGCATGTCCGGCTCTTGCGTATCCGTGTCGAGCGGGATGGGGGCCTTCCAAATCAGGCGACGACCAGGGGCGACCTGCCCCTGAATGGGCACGAGGGGCGGCACCGCCGTTGGGGCGGCCCCGACCACGGCTGTCCCGTTTGGCGCGGTGACACTCCCGATCAGCGTGTCGAAGCTCAGGCCAAGCAGCTTGAGCGTGAGGCCGACCCCGATGACGATGCCCACCAGCAAGGTGACGAGGCCCAGCATACAGCCACGGCCCGCCCGCCCGGTTCGCTCTTCAAGCATATGGCCCCCTTGTTGTGGCGTCGCTCTGGCGAAATGTTCCGAAGTGTCACGCTTCCCACACCGGCCTTCGCCCCTCACCCCCTGCCCCTCTCCCTCACGGGGAGAGGGGAGAGTCCGCAGCAAGAAGCCTTCGACTCCCCCTCTCCCTGAACGGGAGAGGGGGCAGGGGGTGAGGGTTGGCTCGGCCTGAAACCCGAAACCTAGCCCCTGAAACCTCACACCCTACACCCGCCAGACCCGCGCCGTCCCATCGGCGGAACCGCTGACGAGCAGGCTGCCAGCGCCGTAGACCAGATGATCCACGGCCCCGGCGTGGGCCAAGCAAGCGACGGGCGGGCGGCGGCGGGTCGCGGTGCCGCCGATGCGCCAGCGCCTGAGTGTGCCCAGCGCATCGCCCACCGCCAGCGTTCGCCCATCGGGCGCGAAGGCCAGGCTGGTGGCCGCGTGGCCCGTGCTGGGCAGCGTGTCTACCGTAAGCCCATTAAGCGTTTGCCAAATCTCGATCATGCCACTGTCGCCACCGGCAGCCAGCAGCGCCCCATCGGCGCTGAAGGCCACGCTACGCACCCGCCCGCCACTACAGACCAGCGTCAGCGCTGGCTCACGTTCGCCCGCCGGGTCGCTGATGCGCCAGAGCGCGACGGTGCCATCGTCGGTGGTCACCGCCACGGCGTCGGCGCGTGGGGCGAAGGCGATTAGGCGCGGGCGACCCCGCAGCCCGCGCAGCACACACCAGAACGTGCCGCCGGGCGGCGCATCGGCACCCGCGAGACGCCAGAGTTGCACCGTCGCCGCGCCGTCGCTGTGCGCCAGCAAGTGACCATCAGGGGCCAGACACATCATGTCCATCGTGCCGTGAGTCTGAAGCAGCAGCCGCGACTCGCCGTCACTGCGTTGGCAGACGCGAACTGTCCCATCGGCGGCGGCGCTCACCAGCCGCCCGCCGCAAAGGCCACGCTGAGGATGGCCCCGCGAGGCTCATGCTGGCGCAAACCCGCCCGCTCATCCGCCACCAAATCGTAGAGCGCCATGGCCCCGTTGCTCGTGCCGACGGCCAGATGGGCATCGTCACGGCTTAGGGCTAAACTGGTCACGCGCCCGCTCAGCGGGCGGAGTGTTCCGCACTGCACGCCGTCGGCGACGTGCCAGGTGAGCAGCCGTGCATCCTCGGCCACGCTGGCGAGCGTGGCGCCGTCTGGGCTAAAGGCCAGCTTCGTCACTGGGCCAGCGTGGGCGCGCAACACGTGCTGAAGCG
>CAIWXH010000403.1 GCA_903916565.1 uncultured Oscillochloris sp.
CACGCGCAGGCCATAGGCAACGTTGTCGAAAATTGACTTGGCAAAAGGGTTGGGGCGCTGGAAGACCATCCCGATGCGCTGGCGCAGCTCGACGGGCCGCACTTCCGGGCCATAGACATTCTGGCCCGCAAAGAGGATTGCACCCGAGGCGCGGGCGATGGGCAGTTCGTCGTGCATGCGGTTGATCGCCCGCAGGAAGGTGGTCTTGCCACAGCCCGAAGGGCCGATCAGCGCGGTGATCTTGCGCGTCGGAATGCGGATCGAGACCTCACGCAACGCCTGGAAGCTGCCGTACCAGAAGTTGAAGTTGACCGCCTCGACCGCGATGCTCCCGGCCTCTTCCGCCACGGCCTCGTCGGTTCGCCGGATGGTTAGGGTGCGCGGTTGGGGCCGCGCATTCGTCATCAGTTCGTTTGTCATAGCTGTCTCGTTTAGTCAAGGTGTCAGGTGTCGGGTTTCAGGTTTCAGGCCAAGTGCAGAAGCTGTGGAGCTGTGGAGCTGTGGAGATTCCGCGCAACGCCGCAAGGCATTTTTACTGACCCCTGACCCCTAAAACCTGACCCCTAAAACCTTAGCTTACCCAATCCGCCCGCTGATATACGCTTCGGTGCGCGGGTCTTGGGGGTTGGTAAAAATCTTGGCCGTCGCGCCGGTCTCGACCAGCAGGCTGATCGTGTGCTGCTCGGTGCGATCCACCATAAAGACAAAGGTCTCGTCGGAGATGCGCGCCGCCTGCTGCATATTGTGGGTGACGATCACGATGGTGAAGCGGTGCTTCAGCTCGACGATCAGCTCCTCCACCTTCAGCGTGGCAATCGGGTCAAGGGCCGAACACGGCTCGTCGAGTAGCAGCACCTCGGGCTGCATCGCCACCGCCCGTGCGATGCAGAGGCGCTGCTGCTGCCCGCCCGAAAGCGCCATGCCCGACTGGTTCAGCTTGTCCTTCACCTCGTCCCAGAGGGCCGCCACCCGCAGGCTCATTTCGACGCGCTCGTTGACTTCGGCCTGGGCGCAGCCGTCGAGGCGCAGGCCGATGGCGACATTCTCAAAGATCGAGAGCATACGCAGCGGGTTGGGCTGCTGAAAGACCATGCCGACACGGCGGCGCACCAACTGCGGCGGCAGCCCGCCCGCGTACAGATCCTCTTGGCCGAGCAGCACTTGGCCGGTGACGCGGGCGCCGGGAATCTCTTCGTGCATGCGGTTGATGCAGCGCAGCACCGTGGACTTCCCGCAGCCCGACGGGCCGATGAAGGCGCTCACCGCGTTTGGGCGAATGGTGGTACTCACTGGCAGCAGGATCTGCTTGGCACCGTACAACGGGTTGAGGTCGCGCAAGGTGACCGTGCCGGGTGCGGGTTCAACGGCTGGCGTACTCATCGGGTCGCCTCTTCTGAGCTTTAATTCCAATACCTTTCAAAGATACGGCTGCCGCCCAGCCCTCACCCCCCTGCCCCCTCTCCCTGAGCGGGAGAGGGGGAGCCGGAAGCGTCCTGCTAAGGTATTGCTTTTAATCTTGCGTGCGGGTCGCCCAGCGCACCAGCGCGTTGACGCTGACCACCAGCGCCGTCAACACCAGGGCGCTGCCCCAGGCCATCTGGTTCTCTGCCGGAAAGGGCGTGTCGGTGTACTTGTAAGTCAGCAGCGGCAGCGCCGCCAGCGGCTCCAGCAGGTTGAAGCTGACCGTATTGCGCCCAAGGATGGTCAGCAGCAGCGGCGCGGTCTCGCCAGCGGCGCGGGCGAAGGCCAGCAGCGCCCCGGTGACGATGCCGCTCAGCGCGGTCGGGATGACCACATCGAAGGTATAGCGCCACTTTGGCGCACCCACGCCCATCGCGGCCTCGCGGGTGGTCAGCGGCACCAGCTTGAGCATCTCCTCGGTGGTGCGAACAATAATCGGCGTGGTCAGCACCGCCAGGGCGACACTTCCGGCCCAGCCCGAGAAACCGATGGGACGC
>CAIWXH010000404.1 GCA_903916565.1 uncultured Oscillochloris sp.
ACTCGGATGCCCATAGCCCTTGCTGCCCCGTTTTGCGTGAGAGAACTCATTCGTACACGCATGCCGTCCCCGGTGCGTGCCGGGCCGATTATAGCACGGGCCTCACGGCCACCCACAGCGGTAGATGATCATCGGCGTGGTGAAGCGCGGGTCGGGCAGCGCGAACACCTTGGCGCACTTGGCCTGGAGAGTGGCGTCGGTGCTGATGAGGGCGAAGGCGGCCTCTTGGTTGACCAGATAGGTGGGGTGGTAGCGGGCGATGGCGTAGCGGGCGGCGGCAGCGTAGTCGCCGCCCTCGGCGAGGATGCGGGCAACGTCGGGCTGGATGAGACCGGCGAAATCCACCATCGGGCGTCCGCTGGAGAAGCCGATCACCCCGATCTCCAGGGTGCCAACCCGCGCATCCGGGGGCGTGTTGGCCCGTAACCACACGCCAGCTTCGCGGTAGAGCGCCATGCGGGGTTGGGGCGTCTGGGTGATGCTGCGTAGGTTGCCAAGGTGACCGGCAAGTACCACGAGGGTCAATGCGGCGACGGTGCCGAGGCTTGCGCGTGGCCCAACGTGTCGCCTGAGCCAACGCGCCAGCAGTTCGGCGCCGAGGGCTACTGCCGCCAGCAGGCCCGTGAAGACAACCGCGTAGTACCAGAAGTACGAGGTGACGCCAAGCAGGCTGTAGGCCAGCGCATGCAGCAGGCCCCAGGCGACGGTAAGGGCCAGGGGGCTGTCGCAGCGCACGGCTTTCATCAGCCCCAGGGGCGTGAGGCCGACGGTGGGCCAGAACAGCGGCTGAACCGCCATGCCTTGCAGGTAGTCGCGTAGCCCCTGCACGTAGCCACGGCTGCCAGGGATGTGTGCCTGGCTGCGCTTGGCCCCCAGTGTCGCGGGCAGGGGTGCGCCGTAGTACCACCAGCTTGCCAGCAGGAAGGGCGCGACGGTTAGCCCACAGACGGCACCAAACGTCAGGGCCGGACGCCAGCCCCAGCGCACGGCGAGCGCCAGACCTGCGATGGCGACCGCCAGCGCCGCATCGCCTCGGGTCAGGGTGGCGCTCGCCAGCAGAAGGGCGGCGAGCGTCGGGCGACCAGACCAGGCCGCGACTAGCCCCCACAGAGTTAGCGCAATACAGCTGACCGTTTCGGCACCGAGGATCGGCACGAGGAAGGGTGAGAGGGGGAAGAGCAGGGCTGCGATGGCCCCCGCCACCAGTTGTTCGGCCACCCGGCCCATCCGCCAGAGGGCCAACGACCCGGCCCCGAGGCTCAGACAACTGATGAGGTTGCTGACCACGGGCAAGGGCAAACCAGCCGCCGCCAGCGGAGCCAGGGCCAGCGCATAGAGCGGTGCGGTCGTACTCAGCACCCGTTCGCCGGGGTTATAGACAAAGCCCACGCCGCTGGCGAGGTTCGCCGCGTAGCGGTAGGTGATGAACGGGTCGTCAAAGGTGGTCTCACGGAAGAGCGCAAAGAGGGCGATGGCGGCGATGCATGCCCACGCCAGCGCGACTCGGTCGCGCCAAGTCGTTTGGGTTGGCTGACGGATCATGGGCGACCTCTGGCGCGCAAGGCCCAGCCCCACAGCTCCATCGCCCTTGTCGCGAGGCCCAGCGGCAGCACCCGGTCGAGCAGCGCGAGGGGCAGCTTGAGCATACGCTTACGCGGGCCAGCAAGCGTCAGGGCGTAGGCGGCGTAGCGGG
>CAIWXH010000405.1 GCA_903916565.1 uncultured Oscillochloris sp.
CCCACGCGCCAGCAGCGGCATTCCCGAAGAGTATGATGACGGCGACCTTGGCGGTAGCGACGGCGAGGATGGCGCGACCGATGCCCCGCCGCCCAAGGCCACCACCGCCATGCTGCCATCCTCCATTGGCATGACCTTCGCCGTCGCCCTGGAGGCCACCGCACTCCGCGTGACGGTGCGCTGGGGGCAGTATGCGCGGGTCGAGATCGCAGAAGACCGCTTCCGGCGGCCTGACGGTAGCTACCACCACCCCTGGAAGCGCACGCCCGTTGTCGTCCCCCTGCCCACACTGACACTGCGCCACGGCAAGATCGCGCCGCAGGAGATCAGCCCCGCGCATCCTGGCGTCACGCTCCAGGGCGTGATCCGCAAACGTCTGGGCGAGTGGATCGTCACGCTCTTCCTGGTTAACGGCCAGGAAGAACCGGCACGCAACAAGGATAGCGCCTGGGTCTTCCAGCCCGAACTATCCGTCACCGCGCCCGATCATGCGGCCATCTTCCGCCGCCGCCCACTCCCCGGCAATCAGCTCGACCTCGAAGATCAGCGCACTGCGATGCTATATCGTCACGAGGTCGAGTTCGTGGTCGGCCACGGTGTTGCCGTGGATGCGACCCCCGCCCATGACGCGGATGGACAGCGTATCCCCGACAGCGCGATAGCGGTACGCACGGTGGTACTGCCCACCTATGATGTTCCCCAGACCACCCCGCCGACCCCCACCGACCCCGGTTTTGCCCGCCTCGCAGATCTCACCATTGATATGGCTGTTCTCGCCGCCGTACCCGATGGTCAGTTCGCCGCGCACCTCTCCCCACTGGCCGATGCCTACGCGGACTGGATCATACGCCAGGAAGCTCGGCTCCAGACGCCAACACCCGACCTGGTGCCATTTGTCGCGGCTGGCACCGAGTCGCTGCGCCGCTGTCGGCTGGCCCTGGCGCGCATCCGCGAGGGCATCACACTGCTGGATACCAACCCGCAGGCGGCCCATGCCTTCCGCTTCGCCAACCGGGCGATGGCTCTCCAGCGCACCCGCTCGCTCTACGCCGCCTCGGTACGTCGGAGCGAGAAGAAGGCACCGGCGGACTTTGATCACCCCCATGACCACGCTTGGCGCACGTTCCAGCTTGGCTTCATCCTGCTGAACCTGCCCGCCCTCACCGACCCGCATCACCCGGATCGTGCCAGCCATGATGATTCGGATGTCTCACGCAAAGGCGCAAAGGCGCAAAGTGAGAACGGCATTGACAACGTGGCAGCGCGAGAAGCGCCATCCGACTTGTCCGACCTTAGCGGCTTAGCGGCTTTGCGTGAGCCTTTGCTCGGGGAAGCCGACCTGCTTTGGTTTCCCACTGGTGGCGGAAAAACCGAAGCGTACCTTGGCCTGACCGCCTACACTCTGGGTATCCGCCGCCTCCAGGGCGTGGTTGGCGGGCGCAGCGGACTGACCGGGGTGGCCGTTCTGATGCGCTACACCCTGCGCCTGCTCACCCTCCAACAGTTCCAACGTGCCGCGACCCTGATCTGCGCCTGCGAGGTCATCCGCCGCGAAGACCCGACCCGTTGGGGCGACGAACCCTTCCGCCTCGGCCTGTGGGTGGGACAGCGATCCACGCCCAACTGGGTTGAGGACGCCGATGAGGCGATTAAACAGCTCAAGAAGGGCGGCACTGCGGGCGGCGGCAGCCCCGCCCAGCTCAAACACTGCCCCTGGTGCGGCACCCCGATTGACCCGGGGCGCGATCTCAGCGCCGAACTGCCCGAGCAGGGCCGCAGCCGCGTGCTGATGTATTGCGGTAGCCTGATGAACCATTGCCCCTTCAATGCCCGTCAGGCCGAGGGCGAGGGACTGCCGGTCGTTGTGGTGGATGAGGAGATCTACCACCGCCTGCCCGCCCTGCTGATTGCGACCGTGGACAAGTTCGCCCAGATGCCTTGGAATGGGCGCGTGGCCGCGCTCTTCGGCCAGGTGAACGGCTACTGTGAGCGACACGGCTACCTCACCCCCGACACCGACCACCCAGCCCAGAGCCATCCCGCACTCAAAGGGGGAAAGCACGGCTCGGCCCGCGTGCTCCCTGCGACCCCGCTGCGCCCGCCGGATCTGATCATTCAGGACGAGTTGCACCTGATTAGCGGGCCACTGGGAACGCTGGTCGGGCTCTATGAGGCAGCGGTTGATCATCTCGCCTGTTGGGATCTCGATGGCCTGCGGGTACGCCCCAAGGTGATCGCCTCCACCGCTACCATTCGCCGGGCCGACCAGCAGGTTCACAGCCTCTTCCTGCGTCGTGTCGCAATCTTCCCGCCCCAAGGACTCGATGCGGGCGACACCTTCTTCGCCATCCCGCGCCCGCCCAGTGACACCTTCCCTGGTCGGCGCTACCTCGGTATCTGTGCGCCCGGCATCCGCCACAAGACCGCCCTTATCCAATCGTATGTCGCCTTCCTGGCCGCCGCCCAGCAGCTCTATGAGACCGCTATGCGCGGGGCCGACCCGTACATGACCCTCGTCGGCTACTTCAACGCCTTGCGCGAACTCGCCGCGATGCGCCGCGCTGTTGATGACACGGTCAGCACCCGCCTGAAGAAGATGCACCAGCGTGGCTTGCCCAAACGCTTCCTCGACCCCTGGAGCGTCCGTGAACTGACTTCTCGGTTGAACGCCTCAGACATTCCCGAGATGCTGGATCGCCTGGAGGCTCCCTTCGACCCGGCGCAGCGCCCAGAGAAGGGCCGCAAACGCGCCCCGTCGCAGTTCCCGGTGGACGTTCTGCTGGCGACAAATATGATTTCGGTCGGCGTGGATGTCAGCCGCCTGGGCCTGATGCTGGTCGCGGGCCAGCCCAAATCCACCGCCGAGTACATCCAGGCAACAAGTCGTGTCGGACGCCAGCACCCTGGCCTGGTGGCCACAATCTACAACTGGGCGCGGCCCCGCGACCTGAGCCACTACGAGCGATTCACCCACTATCACGCCACCTTTTATCAGCACGTCGAGGCGCTCTCCGTGACGCCCTTCTCGCCACGCGCCCTCGACCGGGGGTTGAGCGGGGTCCTTGTCGCCCTGGCCCGCATCGGTACGGCGGCCTACAACCCGAACCTAGGTGCCGGTCACCTCAGTCGCACCGACCAGGGCGTGGCGGATGCCCTGGACACCCTCGTGCGGCGAGCCGAGGCCATTGACGGGCCGAAGCGGGCCGAGCTTCTCCGCGACGCGATCAACGAGCGGCTTGACCACTGGCATGCCCGCATTGCGGCGACGGTGAGTGCGAAACTTGGCTACCAGCGATCCGGCGG
>CAIWXH010000406.1 GCA_903916565.1 uncultured Oscillochloris sp.
CTCGTCGGCCCGGATGCCCTAGCCTACACGGTTGATCTGTGGCTCCAAGGTGGCCGACGGCTCACCGAGCGGGCCGAGGTTAGCCTGAGTGACTACAAAGAACCCACGGACAGCGACCCGCAAGCCGTCGCAACCAGTGGCCTCGACCTCTTCAATCGGCTGTTTAGCGGGGCGCTCGCCGTCGCCTTCCAACAGGCTTGGGCCGCCGCCATCGCCCGTGGGCACATCTTGCGCCTGCGCCTCGCCCTTGACCCCGACGCCCCGGCGCTCCACGCGATTCCTTGGGAACTGCTGTACTTCGACGAGAGCGGCGGCGTGTCTCCGCCACACCCACTTGCGGCTGACCCGCACATCACCTTCTCGCGCTATATCGAGAGCGCTACGTTTGATGAGGGGCAGCCCATCGCCGAGCGCCCCATCCGCATGCTGATCGGCGTCGCCGCGCCCAATAACCTGAACGAGTGGCAGCTCGCCCCGCTCGACCGGGCCGCTGAGGAGCGCGATTTCCGCACCCGTTTCAGCGCCGCTATCGCCTCGGGCCAGTTTCGCTGTGACTTCCTGCCGCTGACCACCGAGGAGTCGCTCAACAACGCGCTTACCGACGGTGCGCTCGATGGCGCAAGCACACGCGGCTACGACGCCCTGCTCTACTACGGCCACGCCTTGCATAGCGACGAGGGCGGCAGCCGCCTGGTGCTCGAAGATCCCCTGACTGGTCGAGTCCAGCTCTACGACGGAGATGATCTGGTCGCGCTGATGCGGAAGCTGCCCGAGAGCCACCGGCCCTCGCTGGTGATTATGGTCGCCTGTAACAGTGCCACCACCGGCGCCATCAACAGTTTAGCCGCCCGCCTGATGATCGAAAGCGGCGTGCCCGCTGTCCTCGCGATGCAGCGCCTGGTCGAGATGGTCCTGGCCCGCGCCTTCACCAACAGCCTGAGCGAGCATCTGCTGCGCGATGGCACCATTGATCTAGCGGTGAGCGTCGCCCGCCGCCGGGTCTTCCAGCCCGACAGCCTTGGCTGGAGTACGCCGGTGCTCTATATGCGGAACGCGGAAGGGCGGCTCTTCAGCCCCAACGCGCAACTGGAATATGTCGAGGGTGCCATGAGCGACCCGGCGACGGTGCGCTGGTCTGGCCCCGACTTTATTGATGTGGGCGTGCTGAGCGTCGCCCCCGGCCAAGACTGGAACCTGCTGCGCTTTCGGCCCGAGGATGCTCCCGCTGTGACCGGAGCCACCGATGCGCTTGACCGGGCGCTGGGGCTGGGGCTGCGCCCCGGTCGGCGCCACGAGGAACACGAGAGTCGCAAACCCACCAACTTGGCCGCGCTGATCGGCCCGCCCCAATCGGGGCAAACTACCGCCCTGCGGCGTCTCACATTTGAGCTGGCCGAGGCCGTGGTTCGTGATGTCACCCGGCCCCTCGGCATGTTTATTTCGCTGGCGGGCTACGAGCAGCAGCGCGGTCAGGGCCGCCTTGAGCGCCACATCACCGAACAGGCCCGCGCCGTCGCCCCCGCTCTCGGCGAGCGCTTGGCGGACTTTTTTCGCGTCAGCGCCCCACGCCAGCCTGACGCTGCCGCGCCGCGCTTCGTGTTCCTGCTCGACAACCTAGACGCCGTGCCCGAACACGCCCGCCTCGACCTGGGGCACGACCTCGCCGCCCTCGCCAGCCGCCTACCCGGCGAGCGCTTTCTCCTCACCTCGGCCCAAGACAACTTTCCCGCCGCCATTCTGACCGAGGCGCAAATCTTCGTCATTCAGCCGCTTGGCGAGCAGCAGATTCTTGGCTATCTGCGCCAGCGCGACGCGCAGGGTGCCATCGGCTTGTATCGCCTGATCCGCGAGAACCGCCTGCTGAACCTCGCCAGTGACCCCAGTTTGCTCGGCCTGATCTACGAGCGTCTGATCGCCGACCCGCAGGCCCGCCTGACGCGCAACCAACTGGTGCAAGACTACCTCAATCGGATGCTCGGCAACATCGAGCCGCGCTACAGTCTTGGTGATGCCGCCCGCGAGAGCTTGCTTGAGTTGGCCTGGCAGAGCCGCTGGAGCTATCGTGAGCAGATGCCGCTGGATGAGGTTTTTCGCATTCTCGGGAGTGTTCGCCGCGAGCGCGACTACAGCCTTGAGGATCTTTACGACCTGTTGCGCGAGGCCCGCCTGCTGATGGGCGTCGGCCAGCACGCCACCCGCTTCGTCAACCCCATGCTCCACGCCTATTGCGCCGCTGTGGCGCTCTCGACCCAGCCCGACGCCAGCGCCCGCCTCGCCGACATTGTCGCCTTGTGCGCCAGCACCGAGCGTCTGAACTGGTGGGAAGATGTCCTCTACGCGCTCGCTGGTCTGATAAGCAATCCGGTGCCGCTCTTCGAGTTGCTGGCCGCTGCGATCCGTGGGGGCAGCAACACGCACGCCTTGCTGGCCGCCCGCTGCATCGAGGCGGTCTCGCTTGAGCAAGAGGCCCGTCTGCCGAACGCGCTGCGGGCCGAGCTGATCGACAACTGCGTGCTGCGCCTGCGCTGCGAGCGCGAGCCGTCGGCAGAGCGCCGCGAGCAGACGGTATCCGCCCTGGGTCGCCTCACCTACCCGCAGGTGCGCCACGAACTGCGGCGCATTCTGGTCGAGAAGGTGCGCCCGTCAAGCAGCGGCCCCCGCTACGAGTACACCAACATACGCATCGCCGCCGCCCGCGCCCTCCGCAACATTTACCTGGCCGCCGCCCCTGAGACCACCGGCGCTGGGCAGCGCAGCACCTCGTCGCTCATCCTGAGTCGCTACAGCGACCAGGCATCCGATCAAGTCGGCAGTACCTCGACCAAGCTGCCCTCGCTCCAAGAGCTACGCGAAGACCAGATGCTCGTGCGGCTGATCAGAATTTGGCGCAAAGGGCCGGCGGGCCGCGACGAATTTCGCGACATGCTGCGAACCTCACTCTCGGCACCCGAGCGCGCCCTGGCCGCCTTCGCCCTGGGCGACATCGCAGACAGCCCCAGCAACAAGCTGCGTGACGCCAAGCAACTGCTGCGCGTCATCCTCAGCCCAACCGACAGCGCCGATCAGGCGATTAGCGAGGATCGGCAGGATACGATGTGGGCCGCCACCGACGCGCTGACCCTCTTCGATCCCAATCTTGTCACGCCCCTGCTCACCGTGATGGTGAGCCGCAACGAGCGCATCCCCAACGGCGCGGCCCAGCAACTGGCCTACCTGGCAGGTCGCGTGCGCGCCACCAACAAAGTGGTCATCGACTGGCTGATCAAGCTGTTGGTGACCAACCCAGACCAGATGGTGAAGGCCAAAGCGATTCAGTCGCTCGCCTGGATGGGCATGGGCATCCCCAATCTACCGCTTGAGCGCAAGGATGGACGCCCTGGGCTGCCGCTGAAGCTGGTCATCCAGGACATCGCGGCGGGGCGGCAGGTGGACGGGCTGAGCCTGGGCGACTTCACGCTGAAGCCGCGTACGACCGACCAAGGCGGTAGCGCGATCTACCTGCGGCGCAAAGCGATTGAGGCGCTGGCCTGGATCGGCGACGCCGACACCATCAAGGATCTGAGTCCCCTGTTTATGGACTGGCCGCTGGAGCTGCGCGAGTACTGGTATATGGCCGCCGCGACCATCGAGGGGCGCCTGAGCAAACCGCACGGCTAGGTGCGACGATGGAGCAAGGGCGGGTGCAACGTCGCCTTTTACCCCTCACCCCCGGCCCCTCTCCCTCACGGGGAGAGGGGGGATTCCGCAGCAGGATGCTTCCGGCTCCCCCTCTCCCGCTCAGGGAGAGGGGGCTGGGGGGTGAGGGCTGGCGCGGCAACTGGACGTTGACACAGCCCTGCGCCCGTCCAAGCGCTAATTGACACCCGTGCTGCCCTTCGGTATGCTGCACGGGTGATTGTACGGCAGGGGCGACCACGCCCCGGCTGTTTTTTGCGGCCTCTGGAGGTTTCTATGCGGGTAGGGCTCGACTTCGGCACCACCAACTCAAGCGCGGCGGTCTATGACGGCGAACGGCTGACCCTGCTGCCGCTTGACCCGGTGAACGGCAGCCCGAGCATTATGCGCTCGACGTTGTTCATGACCCGCGAGGGCGCGGCCTATATCGGGCGGGCGGCGATCAACCGCTTCACCGAGGGCAATGTCGGGCGCGAGATCGAGTACGAGTGGCGCTACATTGGCGACGCCGAGGTCACCTTCGCCGACTTCGGCACCGTGCAGCAGGCGCTGTATGTGAAGGTAGACGCCAACGCCCCCGGTCGCCTCTTTCAGTCGCTGAAGACGGGCCTGCGCGACAAAAGCTTCTCGCGCACCAACGTCTTTGGCACCTCGTACACGCTAGAGGAGCTGATCGCGATTGTGCTGCGCCTGATCCTTGAGCAAATCGAAACGACCATGGGGCAGCCCGTCACCAGCATGGTCGTTGGACGGCCCGTCCACTACAGCCTCACCCCGGCGCTTGACCGGCTGGCCTTCGAGCGGATGCAGGCCGCCTGTCAGCTCGCTGGTCTGCCCGAAGTGACGTTTCTGGCCGAGCCGACGGCGGCGGCGCTTTCGTACGCCCGCACCGCCCGCAGCGCGCAAAATGTGCTGGTCTTCGACTTCGGCGGCGGCACGCTCGACGTGACGATTATGCACCTCGACGGCCACGGCGGGCGCCAGTTGCTCGCCACCGACGGCGTGCCAGTCGGCGGCGACCTGCTCGACCAGCGCATCGTGATGGGGCGGCTGCTCCACCACTTCGGCGACGGGGCGACCCTGGGCGCACGGCGGCTGCCGTTTCCTACGCACGTCCTCGACCACCTCAGCGAGTGGCAGACGATTATCGAACTGACCCAGCCCAACTATCTGGCGATTATTGAAGAGGCCATCGCCATTGGCGACCGGCCCAAAGAGCTGAAGGCGCTGCGCTCGCTGGTGCGCCAGAACTACGGGCTGCCGCTCTACGAGGCCGTTGAGGACGCCAAGGTGCGGCTCAGCGAAGCGCCCGAGAGCGTCCTCAGCATGCACCACGGCGAGATCGCGTTTGCTGAGCGCATCCCGCGCTGGGACTTCGAGCGGCTGATTGGCCCCGACGTGCGGGCGGTTGAAAAGTGTATTGACCGAACGCTCGCCAGCGCCAGCCTCAGGCCCGCCGAGATTGATGTCGTGCTGCGTACCGGCGGCTCGTCGCGGGTGCCCCGCTTCGTCAAGATGCTCACCGAGAAGTTTGGCCCCGCCAAGCTTCAGGAGATGGACGTGTTCACCGGGGTCGCCTCGGGCCTCGCCGTCGCCGCGTGGGAGCAGGGGTGAAGGATGAGGGATGAGGGATGAGTGACGATGGGCCACATGGCGGTTGCAACGTCTGCTGCGGCCCGCCTGCCCGGTGGCTGAAGCCACGGGCTACGGGGTACGAAGGCCGCCTGCGCGGCCTGAACCAGCCTGCGAAGGCAGGCTTCGCACGATCTAGCCGGGGGCTTCAGCCCCCCGGCGGGCGACGGTGCAACCGCCGTGTCTGGTGGGCTTGCCCGCGTTGCAGCGCAGCGAGGCGGCGCGTACAATAGGCCGCCATGAGGATTATCACCAACCCAGAGCAGGGGCGTCACGACCCGCCATTCGAGATTATCGACGGGCGGCTAACGCCCTACCACGAGACGCCACGGCGCGTCGCGATCATCACCGAGGCGCTGGCGGCGGCGGGCTGGCCCGCGCCCGAGACGCCGCGATCATTCGGCACGGCGCCGCTGCTGGCCGTTCACGACGCCGACTATCTCGCCTACCTTGAAAGCGCGTACCCAGCGTGGGTGGCGGCGGGCCATCCGCCCGAGGCGGTAGTGCCGTGCAACTTTCTGCTGCCAGGGCTGCGTGCAGGTTCGCGCAGCCCGCAGGGGCTGGCGGGGCGCTACACCTTCGACCTGAGTGCGCCGATTGTGGCGGGCACCTTCGCCGCAGCGCGGGCCAGCGCCGACGCAGCCCTGACCGGCGCCGCGCTGCTGCTTGAGGGCGAGCGGGCGGCCTACGCGCTCTGCCGACCGCCGGGGCACCACGCGGCGCGGGCGCTGGCCGGCGGCTACTGCTACCTCAACAACGCAGCGCTTGCGGCGCACTATCTGGCGACGGCAGACCACCGACGGCAAACGACCGACGACCGACCACAAACCACCGACGACCAACCGTCGCCGGTCTGGGCGATGCAGCCCGCGACGGTCGCCATCCTCGACATTGATTTCCACCACGGCAACGGCACCCAGGCGATCTTCTACGAGCGCAGCGATGTCTTCTTCGTCTCGCTGCACGGCGACCCCGAGCGCGAATACCCGTACTTTCTCGGCTTCGCCGACGAGCGCGGCACCCGCGCCGGTGAGGGCTACAACCTCAACCTGCCGCTGCCTGCGGGCGTGGATGACAGCGGCTACCTGCCCGTCCTCGACAGCGCCCTCGCGGCGCTTGCCAGCTACAGCCCGCGCTACCTAGTCGTCTCGGCGGGCCTCGACACCTTTGGCGGCGATCCGCTGGGCGACTTCGCGCTGACGACCGCGTGCTACGCCCGCATCGGGGCGCAGATCGCGCAGCTTGGCCTGCCCACACTCTTTGTGCAGGAAGGCGGCTACGCGCTTGACGACCTGGGGCGCAACGTGGCGAGTCTGCTGCGCGGGTTTGAGCAAGCGTAGGTGCGCTTTTAGCCAAGGTTCACACTGAAACCTGGCACCTGACACCTTGTCTTAGGCCGTGGTCGCGCCAAGCGCAATAATCACCATGCCATTCTGAAGCGCGTGCAGACAGACACCGGGCCAGATCGAGCCGCTGCGCTCGCGCAGGAAAGCGAGGCAGAGGCCGACGATGAATAGGGCGGGCAACAGAATGGGGATGAAATGCACCCCGGCGAAGATGGCCGCGCTGAAAATGACGGCCCCCAGCGCACCGAAACGTTGGCGCAGCAGTGGGTAGAGCATCCCGCGAAAGAAGAGTTCTTCAGCAAAAGGCACCAGCCCGGCAATAAGCACAAGGAGCATCGCCACATCGCCCCGGCTAAGCGCCTGCCCACCAGTGATGGCATCCATCTGTGGATTCTCGAAGCTGCCAACGAGCCGCCGGATCTGCGTGTTGACCGTGAAGATGGCAAAGACCTCAAGGACAAAGAGCGGCACCACCAGGAGGTAGCTGCTCCAGTGCGCGGCGCGGAGGCCAAGGGCGGCCCAACCGGCCCGCCGTGCGGCGAAAAGATAGACGCCAGCAATGACCGCCAGATAGATCGCGGTGCCGAGGAGGTAGAGCACTGGTGAGACCAGGGCGGTGCCGGGCTTGAACCCGAACATGCTGGCGAGGCCGCGAATCACGAAGGCGAGGACTACGGTCGCAACCACCGTAAACGCCATGGTTGCGGCCACCGCTCGCCAGCCCCAGCCTAGACTTTGGGGGCCGGACGGTGGCGGCACTGGCAACGGTGGGGCGCTGGGTTTTTTCATGACGAATGCCTTTCAGCGGGCGCTGGGTCGCACCGGCAGGATAACATAGCGCGCCCCACAGACTTCATGGCGGTTGCAACGTCGCCGTTTACCCCTCACCCCCGGCCCCTCTCCCTCACGGGGAGAGGGGAGATTCTGCATCAGGAAGCGTTCGGCTCCCCCTCTCCCGCTCAGGGAGAGGGGGCTGGGGGGTGAGGGCTGGCGCGGCAACAGAACTTTGCAACTGCTATGCCACAGACTTGCGGCAGGGTTGACAGCGAAGATAGAGGGCGTATAATATACCCAGGGGGGGTACCCCGAAACAATAAAGTAATGAGCCCGAGCGGCTCGTGGGAGGTGTACGATGGCCAAGCCAATCGCCGTGACGGACTCAGAATTCGCGCAGAAGGTGCTTCAGGCGGACACGCCGGTTGTCGTTGATTTCTGGGCACCCTGGTGCGGCCCATGCCGCGCAATCGCGCCAATCCTAGAGCGACTGGCCGGCGAATACGAGGGCCGCCTCACGATTGCCAAAGTCAACACCGACCAGGAGGTCGAGAACGCGAGTCACTTGGGCATCCAGGGCATCCCGACGCTGATCATCTTCAAGGACGGCAAGGAAGTGGAGCGCCTCGTCGGCTCACGGCCCGAGGCCCAGTACCGCGAGATTTTCAACAAGGTGCTGGCGTAGGACAGTTCGCAGCGAACGCGGGGCGGGGCGCGTGCCGCCGCCTCGCGTGTAGGAGGCCCTATGGCCGAGGCTGAGCCAGCGCCGATTCACCCCCTCTCGCCGCAGCGCCGCGACGATGTGCTGCTGCGGCTACGGCGCATTGAGGGCCAGGTGCGCGGCGTGCAGCGTATGATCGACGAGGGCCGCGACTGCCGCGAGATCTTCACCCAGGTGACGGCGATCAAGTCAGCCCTGACCAGCGTGAACAGCCAGGTGCTTCAGTGCTACGCGCATAACTGTCTTGGCGACCCCGACGAGCCGACCGACCGCACCATCGCCGAGCTGATCGAGCTGTTCCAGGGCGGGAAATAGCTGTTTTTAGCCCGGTCAGGTGCGCGCACCTGACCGGGCTTTGCTGACGGTTCCCGCCCTGCGCGCTACTCCTCAGTCTTCCACCCTTGTTGACCAGCCAGATCGCGCAGGCCACGGGCGAGGGTTTCAAGCTGCTTGAGCAGGAGCCGCAGCTTGAACGGGGCGCCCTCGTCGCTCTGCACCCACTTGAC
>CAIWXH010000407.1 GCA_903916565.1 uncultured Oscillochloris sp.
TCCGAACCTCAGGGGTGAGGCAAACAAGCAATGGTAGCATGGTGTCCATGGCTTTTGTGGTTCTTCCGTTGTCGTGTTGTAAGCAACCAACGGTACCATAAAAGCCATGCGCGTTCCCGGTCAGTTTTGGCGAAGGTATTGATACTCGAAGAAGCCATCCCGCGCCAGTCGGTCGGCGAAACAACACGGAAACGTTTAAATCCTGAAACCGTGAGCTAACGCCTATGGGTGGTCGCCCCCCCCCGGCGAGCGACGTTGCACCCGCCATGACGCATACCTCAGCTAGACAAGGTGTGGAGCAGCGCTTGCTGCTCCGCTCGGCCTAGAACCTGAAACCCGGCACCTGAGACCTTGGCTTCGGGCGTGCTATAATGCCCGCCATGTCGTCGGTACGACCTTGTCCGGCAATGACGCTCGCCCCCACACCCGTACATCCTCAGTCAAGACCTCGTTTGCGCCAACCCATGTCCAAGCCAACTCGCCCCCTGGTGCGTACACTTCACAGCAGCCCGCGCACTGCGTCGGCTCGGCGGTGATTCTGTGCAATTCGAGCTAATTGAGACCAGTAGCGAGGTGCGTCTGCATACGGCCCACCTTGAGTTGGGCTGGTCGCGTGAGAACGGAGCCATGGTCGTGCTGGCGCGCCACGACGGCCCGAATGTTCTCGGTCACGGCCCGTCGCGCCCCGGTCTCGACATTGCCCTCGGTTCAGTTGGCACGTGGACGACCGTTCGCTCGTTCGCCCGCTATCTTTCGCATCAGGCGAGCGCAAGCGATGACGCGGTTGAGTTGACGGTGTTCGTCGGCATTGGCCCGCTGAAAGTGCGCGACCACTATACGGTGCGCGCTACGCTGATCGAGCGTCGGGTCGAGATCGAGAATGTCGGCCCTGATGAGCTACGCATGTTTGGGGCACGCCTCATGCTGCCCAATGCACGGGTGGGCAGCGCCCAGAGTTGTCAGCTTGAGGCACCGGGCAATGGTATGCGCTCGCGGATGCCCTTGGCCGTGGCGGCGGCGCAGCGCCGTGATCTGCCGCCTCAGCGCAGCTTTGCCCCAGGGGTGCGCGGCGGTAGTGCGCTTGAGCCTACGCCGACCCAGGGGCCGGGGCTGCTGGCTCTGCACGGCACGCCGCCCCAGCAGACGCTGCTCTGCTGGTTTCGGGCCGAGGCTGACGCGGCGCTGCCGTTTGTCGAGGGGGTGGACGGCTGGCCCGACGCTGTTTCGCTGGCCCACGAGGTGGCGGTGGCGGCGTGGCTGCGCCCGAACGAGCGGATGCTCATTGGTGTGCAGTGCGCCCTGCTGGTCGATGCCCCATGGGAACAGGCCCGCGAGCAGTTTCAGATGACGCTGGCGGCACCCGAGGAACCCGCGTCTTGGGTTGGTGATGCGCCGATCTATCTGGTCAGCGCCGCCGACTATGGGGGGCTGGTGGGGCTTACAACCGCCGTGCCCGCCTTGGCCGACCTTGGGGTGGGTGCCCTGCTGTTGCGGCCTGTTCACCCAAGCGCCGGCGGGTTGCTGCTCGATCTCGAAGGGGTAGACCCGGCCCTCGGTGACCCCGACGCGCTGCGGCGGCTGGTCGAGGTAGCCCACGCCGCCGGTCTGCGCGTGCTGCTCGACATGGCACTTCAGGGCTGCGCCGCCCAGTCGCGCTATTTGGCCGAGCGGCCCGACTGGTTTGCCCGTGATGAGCATGGCGCCTTCGTGATTGGCCCTCAGCTTGGGATGCCGGGCGCAAGCGCCCATCCGGGTGTGGCGATGCCGCCAGGTTGCTACAGCTTCGACTGGCAGTGCGAAGACCTTCAGACGCACCTGCTTAGCTGGGCCAGCACACAGATCGAGACGCTCGGCATCGATGGCTTCCGGGCGGTGGCACCCGCTGGCGCAAGCCTGAACTGGGCGCTTCACCCGCCCCACCATGCCAGCGACGCGGCCCTGGCACCGCTGGGCTGGCTTTCGCAGTTGCGGGCGCTGCTGCGCCGTCATGCGCCGCACTTGGCGCTGCTCTCGTCACTGCCCGGCCCTGGGTATGCTGCCATCTGCGATGGGCTTTACGACTATCCGGCACACTTTATGTTTGTCCACACGGCCTTGCAGCGTATGAGCGCCGCCGAACTCCAGCGCTATCTGGACGATCTGCGCTATGCTGCGCCGCCGGGCGTGGCCCGCTTCTGCTTTATGGAGAGCCATGACACCTGTGAGCTGAACCCGCTTGCCGACGGGCTGCGCGGCTCACGCATTAGCCGCATGCTGCTGGCGGGTATGGCCCTCTGCGGCTTCGTGCCCGCGCTCTGGTCAGGCCAAATGCAGGGCGAAGAGGCGGCCATGCGTGCGCTCTTGGGTCTTTGGCAGCGCGAGCCAGCGCTGCGCCACGGTGCGGCTGATTTCAGCGCGGCCCGCTGCGACTCGCCGCAGGTGCTGGCGGTGCTGCGCGAATACCAGGGCCGTCGGCTGCTTGGGCTGATGCACACCGGCCCGCGCCAGGCTGAGGTGAGCATTGAGCTGCCCGCCGACAGCTTACGTGCGTCACCCCGCGATCTGCTCGGCACGGCGCCCTTGACGATTCGCCCCAGTTCCACGAACTTGCGCCTTGCGCTGGCCCCGTTTAGCGCGTATTGCCTGGAGTTGTAAGCCAAGGTTTCAGGTGCCGAGTTTCAGGTTTCAGATCGAACGCAGCCGCAAGCGCTGTGCGTGCCCAAACGGTAAAGGTAGTCATCGTGACGCCTTGCGGCTTTGCGGCTTTGCGCGAGATCGCCCCGGCGCTGCGTCGGATCGCCATAGACGGTCAAGCTGGTTTGAAATATGCCTAAGACAAGTTAAGGTTTCGACAAGGTGGTCATGCGGCGTTCCTACGCCCGCCGGGGGACTGAAGTCCCCGGCTCTGCGTTGACGAAGCCTGCCTTCGCAGGCTCCGCGAGGCCGCGTAGGCGGCCTTCGTCCCCCGTAGCCCGTGGCTTCAGCCACCGGGCGGGCGGGTTTGCGAACGGTTTGGGCCTTGACAACGCGGCGAAATCCTTAACTTGTGAGTTATGGTCTAAGGTGCCTTCTTTCTTTGGCCTGGCGCGGCGCGCCGACAGAATGCGGTACAATGCATGGAGCCTACAATGGCCGCAGGGGGCGCTTATGGGCAACACGGTCATCTTTACAGACACAAGCTTCGACGCACATACTTGGCACGGCCACGTCGAGCAAGCGGCCCGGCTGGTGGCGATCCGGCAGGCACTTGACACCAGCGGCCTGCACGACGCGCTCTACCATCGCATGCCAACGTATGCCCCCGACGCGGCGCTCGATGCGGTGCATACGCCACCTCTGTTGCGCCAGATCCGCCAGATGGCGAGCTACGGCGGCGGTCAGTTTGACTCTGACACGTATGTTACCGCCGACTCGTGGGATGCTGCGCGGCTGGCGGCGGGCGCGGCTATTGGCGCGGTCGAGGTCGTTGTCGGCGGTTCGGCCCGCAACGCCTTCGCCCTGGTGCGCCCGCCAGGGCATCACGCCACCCCTGGCCGTGCGATGGGCTTCTGCCTGATCAACAACATCGCCGTCGCCGCCCGCTACGCGCTACGCCAGCTTGGCCTCCAGCGGGTCGCGATTGTTGATTACGATGTCCACCACGGCAATGGCACCCAGGATGTTTTCTACGACGACCCGCAGGTGCTCTTCTGCTCGACCCACGCCGCACCATTCTATCCCGGCAGCGGTAGCCTCAGCCAGATGGGCGACCCCGTCGCGGCGCCCGGGGCCACGCTCAACGTGCCCCTGCCCTTCGGCAGCGGCGACCAAGGCTACGCGCAGATCTTCGCGCAAGTGATCGCCCCGGCGCTGCGCCGCTTTCGCCCCGAGTTGATCCTGGTCTCGGCGGGCTATGATGCCCATTGGACTGACCCGCTCGGCCCGATGGTGCTTTCGGTGAACGGCTACGCCCGCCTGAATCGCTGCCTGCTCGACCTTGCCGACGAGCTGTGCGACGGTCGGCTGGTGATGGTGCTTGAAGGTGGCTATAACCTTGAGGCGCTGGGCGCGTGCGTGGTGGCCGCGCTGCGTCAGTTGTTGGGCCGCGAGCCTGGCCCTGATCCGATTGGCGAGGTCGCCTCGCCCGAGCCGCTGTCTGAGATCGCGCACATCATTGAGATCCTGCGTGCGCGTCACCCGTTGTTGATGTGAAGATAGCCGATAGCCGATAGCCGATAGCCGATAGCCCGATAGCCGATAGCCGATAGCCGATAGCCGATAGCCGATAGCCGATAGCCCGATCTCTTCGGCCATGTGTATCCGGCTTGGACAAGGTTCGTGGATGCTTTACCGTTTGGGCACGCACAGCGCTTGCGGCTGTGTTCGGCCTGAAACCTGAAACCCGGCACCTGAAACCTTGTCTTGGTTGGCGAATCTGAGGGTCTGACATGACGATTGCCGTAATCAACTATGGGGCTGGCAACTTACCCAACGCCGTGCGGGCGCTGCGGGCCACGGGGGCCGACCTGACGATTACTGATGACCCCGAGGTGGTGCGTGCGGCGCGGGCCGTGGTGCTGCCCGGCGTTGGGGCTACCGCCGACACGATGCGGAGCTTGCGCGCCCTTGGCATCGCCCAGGTGCTGCCCGAGGTCGTCGCCGCCGGGCGTCCCTTCTTGGGCATCTGCGTCGGGATGCAGGTGCTGCTGACGGCGAGCGACGAGTTTGGCCGCCACGACTGTTTGGACATCGTGCCTGGTACGGTGCGCCGCCTGCCCGACGAGGCCGGTAAGATTCCCCAGATTGGCTGGAACCAAGTGTCTTTCGCGCCGACCTACGCTGATCACCCGCTCTTCGCCAAAATTCCCGATGGCAGCGACTTCTACTTTGTCCACTCGTTCTACTGCGCCGTGACTGACCCCGCCGTCGTCGCTGGCCGCACCGACTACGGGCTGGCCTTTCCCAGCGTGATTATTCGCGATAACCTGGCTGCCGTCCAGTTCCACCCCGAAAAATCGGGGCGCTACGGCCTGCAGTTACTGGCTAACTTTGTGGCACTCTGTAAGCAGACCAACAATGAAGGACAGACGCCGAACGACCATCACGAGCGACCTTCGTTGTTCGTGGTTGGTTCTTCGTCATAAAGTATGGAACTTATTCCCGCGATTGACTTGAAGGACGGACGCTGCGTGCGGCTCTATCAGGGCGATTTCGCGCAGACCACGGTGTACGGCGACGACCCCGCAGCCATGGCCGTGCGCTGGGTCGAGCAGGGCGCCAAGCGGCTCCACGTCGTCGATCTCGACGGTGCCCGCGATGGGCGACCCACCAACAGCGCGGCGGTGCGCGCTATCGTGCGGGCAGTTGGCGTCCCGGTGCAGCTTGGCGGCGGTCTGCGGCGCGAGGAGGACGTGCGCGCCGCGCTCGATCTGGGCGTGGAGCGGGTCATTCTTGGCACCGCCGCTGTCGAGCAGCACGAACTCGTGGCCCGCCTCGTCGCGCAGTTCGGCGACCGGGTGATCATCGGGGTGGATGCCCGCGATGGGATGGTCGCCACCGCTGGCTGGATCGAGACGGCCCCGGTGCTGGCGACTGACCTGGTGCGCCAGATGGCCGCGCTTGGTGTGCGCCGCATCATCTACACCGACATCAGCCGCGACGGCACCCTGACCGAGCCGAACTTCGCCGCCCTGATGGAGTTGATTCGGCCCGATGGCCCCGCCATCATCGCCAGCGGCGGCATCGCCCAGATCGACCACCTCCGCCGCTTGGCGGCCCTTGGTGCCGAGGGTGCGATTGTCGGCAAGGCGCTCTACGATGGCAAGATCGACTTGGCCGAGGCGCTCAACGCGCTTGAGGCGTAAGGCAAGGTTTCAGGTGTCGGGTTTCAGGTTTCAGACCGAACGCAGCAGAAAGCCCTGCGCGTGCCCAAACGGTAAAGCAGTTACGAACCTTGTCTAAGGGCGGCACAAATCTACATTAATAAGGATGGCGTATGACCTCTAATTCTGACCTGACGGCGAAGTACGATGAGGAGCGGCTGCGCGCGCACGAGCAATCGCAGATTGTCTATCTCCAGGGCCAGATCGACGAACTGCGCCGCATGTTGAAGGACCAGACCAACAAATATAACTGGGCCATGGAACAGGTGCGTAAGACTGAGTCGGCGGTCACCCAGATCCAGAGCCTCTTTGAGCGCCACACCAGCGAGGTGACTCAGGCGGGCGAGGCCGTGCGGCGCGATGTGATTACGCTGCGGAAAGAGGTCGCCGGTGCGCTGGTCAAGATCGACGAGAGCGTGCGCCCGATTCGCGATATGCAGTCCCAGATTCAACTGGTGGCTGAGGCGCGTAAACAGGATCGCGACTTTTTCACGCCGTGGCTCAGCCGCATCGAGCAGACCGAGCAGCAAATCCTTACGTTCAGTCCCCAGTTCAAAGAGCTTGATGACCGCCAGCGCCAGGTGTTGCTCCAGCTTGACCGTCTACGCGAGGCTGACACGGTCGCGGTTCAGGAGGCGCGGCGGGTCGGTGATGAGCTACAGATCGAGAAGCAGAGCCTCCGGCGCCAGTCGGTCGAGGCCCAGCAACTGGTGGCCGATGTGCGGATCGTGCTCGAAGAACACGCCTCGCGCATCAGCCGCCTTGATGACATTCGTCAGCGGATTGACCTTTTCGTCGAAACGATCCCTGTTCAGATCATTGAACTGGCGGGCAAACTGCCCGATCTGACCACCGAGATCAAGCGGGTGGAGCGTATCTCTACCGAGCGCTTCCTGATGAATCAGGAGCGCCTTGAGGATGTGCGGCAGCAGGCCGACGAGAAGATTAGCGAGCTTCAAGAGGCCGATGAGCAGCACTTGCACCAACTCACTGGCTGGCTTGAGCGCATCGACAGCTACATTCGTGAGCTTGAGCAGCGGCTCACCCGCTCTAGCACGCGCCTTGAGGCGGCACAACAGGTGCATATTGGGCGCATCGTCGGGATTGAGCGCCGCGAACTGGATCTGCTCAACGACATTTTCGTGGCTATGCGCGACGTCACCGAGCGAGGCAAGGCTGCGTTGATTGATGCCACCGGCGGGGAGGCGTAGCTCTGATGGGGAGGTGGGGATCTGTGGAGATGTGGAGGTGAGGAGATGTAGAGTTGTTACGTCCACCTCTCCACCTCTCCACCTCTCCACCTCTCCACCTCTCCACCTCATGCGCGGCGCAGCAGATAGATGCGCGGGTACAGCCCGCCCAGGTCAACGCGGATCGCCTGCTCTAGCTGCCAAGCTGGCGACGACGCCAGCAGATGCTCCATCAGCCGAACCTCGTGCGAGAGCAGGGCGCAGCGGGCACCGGGCCGCGCCACGCGCGCCGCCTCGGCCAGCAGCGCCGGGTAGAGCGCCAGATTGGTGGCGTGCGAGCCGACGAGGTGGCCGAA
>CAIWXH010000408.1 GCA_903916565.1 uncultured Oscillochloris sp.
CCCCGGCTCTTTCGGTGCGAAGCCTGCCTTCGCAGGCTCAGCGAGGCCGCGCAGGCGGGCTTCGTCACCCAAGCGCCGGGGGCTTCAGCCCCCCGGATTCAATAACCTGTGTAGGATTGCTATAAGCAGGCAAGCACAAGTAAGGCTGGCGCGGCTGTCGGCCTAGTGCCACATGGCATGTTGACACTGTATATGTGCTCTGATACATTCACACCTACAGCGCTGCTCGTTATAGGTGTATGCCTCCCCTCCTTTTTTACCCCCAGACACCTTCCGTCTCTAGCGACGTTCTTTCGTACCAAAGAACAAGTCGCACCTACGGGAGATATGCCCCTCTTGGAAAACCACCCCTTCCAGTTGTCGGCCCCGCGTACGGCCCCCGTGGGACGCGGCGCCCTAGACCACGAGCTGCGCTTCCTTGCGGTGGACGCAACGCTCGCCGAGCTGCACGGCATGCCGGCTGCCGCGCAGGTGGGCCAGCCGCTGGCCCACGTCCTGCCCACCCTGGCGTCAACGCTTACACCACTGCTGCGCCACGTCCTGACCACCGGAGAACCCATCCTCGATGTTGACGTGCGCGGGGAGTTGCCGGACGGACGCCCGTGCCGCTGGCTCGCCAGCTACTACCCGGTCTGCATGCGGGCCGGGGCTGTGATTGCGGTTGAGTGTGCGGTACGTGCGTTGGATCAGCGTGCGCCCTTTACGGCGCTTGCTACGGCCCAAACGGCACGGCACCAGGCGACCGACCAGATGGCGTTCCAGGCGACCATTTTGGACAACCTGAACGATGCGGTGATCGCGGTCGATCTGAGCGATCACATCACCTACTGGGGGCCAGGCGCCGAGCGGCTCTACGGTTTCACCGCCGCTGAGGTGCGCGGCCACCCGCTGCACGAGGTTGGCCGCTATCATTGGCTTGACCCGGCAGACGAGCAGGCGTTGCTCGATGCGCTGCGCGAGACGGGCGCATGGCGTGGCGAGCTGCGCCATAGCGATTCGAGCGGTGCCGTGGTTATCGTTACGGTGGCGGTCAGTACGCTGACCAATGCCCAAGGCCAATGGACGGGCTTCCTTGCGGTCGTTCGCGACATCACCGCGCAGAAGCAGGCCGAGGTCGCGCTGCGTATCAGCGAGGAGCGCTTCCGCCAGCTTGCCGCCGCCGTAAACGACGTTTTCTGGATCTCCGACCCGGTCCAGCGCCGGCTCATCTATATCAGCCCCGCCTACGAGCAGATGATGGGGCGCAGCAGTGCCGCGCTCTATGCTGACTTTATGGAGTGGATTAACGCTATTCACCCGAACGACCGCGAGCGGGTCAGCCACGCCTTTTTCGGGGGTGTCTCCGTAGGCAGCTACGAGGAGGAGTTTCGCATCATTCGCCCGGATGGCAGCGTGCGCTGGCTACGCGACCGGGGCTTCCCGATTTGGGATGCGGAAGGGAACGTCGTACGCGCCGCCGGGATTGCCGAAGATATTACCCTGCGGAAAGCGCAGGAGAGGCGGATCGAGATCCAGGCCCGCATGCTTGATACGGTGGGCGAGGCG
>CAIWXH010000409.1 GCA_903916565.1 uncultured Oscillochloris sp.
CTATCGGCTATCGGCTATCGGCTATCGGCTATCGGCTATCGGCTATCGGCTATCGGCTATCGGCTATCGGCTATCGGCTATCGGCTATCGGCTATCGGCTATCGGCTATTGTTACGATAGCCGCGCATACCTCAGCTATTCACCGCCACATAACATAGATTTAACCTTTCGCCTGTAGAATATGTGGAGGAGTCGAAACCAAGCCATGGGGACAGCCGGGCCGCGTGCCAAGCGCAGCGCCCCGTGTCCGCTGCGGCCTCGCGCCAGGATGCGTGTGTTGGCCCGCCACGCCAATCAGCCTCTACGGTGCCGGGGCCGACTCCGGCACCTACGACTACTTCACCCAGGCGGTCGTCGGCACCCAGGGTGCAAGCCGCAAAGACTACACCGCCAGCGAGGATGACTACCTGCTGGCCCAGGATCTCGCCGCTGACCCTAGCGGCCTGGGCTTTTTCGGCTACGCCTACTAGTGGAGTATGCCGGACAGCTCCGCGCCGTCGCGGTTGATAATGGCGCTGGCTGCGTCGCCCCAAGTCAGACGACCATCGCCGACGGCAGCTACCAGCCGCTCTCCCGCCCAATCTTCATGTATGTGCGGGCCGACGCCCTGGATCGCCCCGAACTGCGCGCCTTCGTCACCTTCTACCTGATCAACGGGGCTGCGCTCGCCCGCGAGGCCCGCTACATCCCGCTGCCCGAGCGGGCCTATCCGCTGGTCGCCCGCCGGTTTGAGCAGCGCACGACCGGCTCGGTCTTCAGCAGCGGCGCACAGGTGGGCCTCTCCATCGAACACATCTTGCAGCTTGAAGGGGGGCCGTATAGCAATCCTATCCGGGTCATTGAATCCGGGGGACTAACGTCCCCGGCGCTTGATCGGCGAAGCCTGCCTTCGCAGGCTCGTCCAGGCCGCGCAGGCGGCCTGCGTACCCCGTAGCCCGTGGCTTCAGCCACCGGAGCGGGCGGCACGAGTTGGATGCACCGTCCACAACCTCTATAGGATTGCTATAAGTGATGCGTAGCTCGATCCGCCTCAAGCTGCTGATGGCCTTCGCCCCGACCTGTTCCTGATGGATCTGTCGATGCCCGTCCTGGACGGTTGGAGCGCGACCGCACGCCTCAAAGCGATGACGCATCTGGCGCACATCCCGATCCTCGCGGTGACCGGCCACGTCATTCGCGATGACATCGAGCGCGCTATCGAGGCTGGCTGTAGCGACTATCTGGCGCAGCCCATTGACTTCGAGACGATGCTGCTGAAGGTGGAGTCGCTGCTGGCCGCGTAGCTGCTGGCGCAATTCTACCGAGGTTGTGCCGCGCGGTTTCGCCCCGTAACGCTCGCCCGGAGGCTAACGCCACGGGCTACGCGCTGCGAATGTCGCCTGCGCGGCCTCAACCAGCCTGCGCCCCGCCTCGCCCCGCACCTTCACCAGCGGTCAATCTCATCAACCGCCACCGACACGGCGGCAAGCAGGCTTGCGCCGCCCAGGATCGCCAAAGCCGGTGCCGCCAGCTCAAGGGCGCGAAACGTCTCCTCGCGACCGACCGCAGCGGCGCGCAGCGTGGTACTCAAAATCGCCCGCGCCATGCCTGGACTCTGGGGCGCAAGCGCTCGGCTCAGCGCTGTCCCGGCACGGGCACGGTCAGCCGGGCGCCGAATGCTCGCCACGACCGCCACCGCCGCCTCGATCCGCCCATACTCGGCGAGGGCGACGCCCACGGCAGCGAGGTAGCGCCCACGCGCCTCAGCGCTGCTCAGCGCATCAGGGTGACGCGCCACGCTGATGCACTGTTCCTCGGCACCCGCCATCACCAGAAACGGCACCATCAGGGTCAGCGCCCGGGCGCGCTCAGTGGGTAGATCGATTGCCAAG
>CAIWXH010000410.1 GCA_903916565.1 uncultured Oscillochloris sp.
CGGGGACGTGGGGACACGGGGACGTGGGGACACGGGGACGTGGGGACAAGGAGACCACCCTGGGACGCCGCTAGGCTCCCCTTGTCCCCTTGTTCCCTTGTCAGCGAGCGAAGCAAGCGGCCCGGTCAGCGAGCGAAGCAAGCGGCCCGGTCAGCGAGCGAAGCAAGCGGCCCGGTCAGCGAGCGAAGCAAGCGGCCCGGTCAGCGAGCGAAGCGAGCGGCCCGGTCAGCGAGCGAAGCAAGCCGCCCGGTCAGCGAGCAAAGCAAGCGGCTCGGTCAGCGAGCGAAGCAAGCGGCATTGTCACTGCTACGAGGGCTGTATGCACATCATCGAGACGGAGGTGCTGGTGATCGGCGGCGGCGCGACGGGGACGGGCTGTGCCCGCGACTTGGCGCTGCGCGGCCTCCGCTGCGTGTTGGTCGAGCAGGGCGACTTGACCCACGGCACCACTGGCCGCTACCACGGCCTGCTGCACTCGGGCGGGCGCTATGTGACGAAAGACCCCCAGTCGGCGACCGAGTGCGCCCGCGAGAATCAGATTTTGCGGCGGATTATGCCCCACTGTCTTGAGGATACCGGCGGCCTCTTTGTGACGACCCCGTGGGACGACCCGGAGTACGGCGATTTGTTCGCTGCCAATTGTCGCAAGACGGGCGTGCCGGTTCACGAGCTTACCGTGGCCGAGATGCTGCGGCGCGAGCCGGCGCTTCACCCACAGATTAGCCGCGTCTTCGAGGTGCTGGATGGCTCCGCCGATTCGTTTCTCGCTACGCACGCGACGGCCCAGGCGGCCCGTGAGTATGGGGCGCTGGTTTTCACGTACCATCATGTTGTTGCGCTGCTGCGTGAGGGCGACCGGGTGACTGGCGCTATCGTCGAGGATTTACGCAGCGGCGAGCGCAAGCAGATTCGCTGCGCCTATGTGCTGAACGCGGCAGGCGCGTGGGCGGGCAAGATCGCGGCGCTGGCTGGCGTGACGGTCACGGTGGTTCCCGGCAAGGGCACGATGGTGGCGATGAACCATCGGATGCTCAACACGGTGGTCAATCGCTGTAAGCTGCCCGCCGATGGCGACATCATCGTGCCCATTCATACGGTGGCGGTGATTGGCACCACCGATGTGCATGTGCCCGACCCCGATGTCTTCGGCATTGAACCTGAGGAGATCCAGGCGCTGCTTGGCGAGGGCGAGAAGCTGGTGCCCGGTTTCAGCCGTTACCGGGCGCTGCGGGCCTGGGCGGGTGTGCGCCCGCTTTATAAAGACCAGGATGGCGCCAATGACCGCGATCTTCCGCGCACGTTCAAGCTGCTTGACCACGCGCAGCGCGACGGGGTGCATGGCATCCTCTCGATTGTTGGCGGCAAGTGGACGACCTACCGGCTGATGGCTGAGGAGGCGGTGAACGTGGTGGCGAAGCAGCTTGGCAATACGAAGCCCTGTCGCACCGCTGACGAGGCGCTGCCCGTGCCGCAGACTGAGCATCGTTCGTCCGCCCGCCCGCTCGTCGGCTCGGCGGCACGCTACCCGCGCCACGAGCCTGGCGGGCAGGACGGGCCGCGCATCAATGGTCTGGGTGCGCCCATTGGTGAGCAGGGCGTCTACGGCCTCGACGCGGAATTCTATTATCTGGGCAAGCATCTGGCCGACATCGAGCGCGAACACGCCTATGGCGCGCTGATCTGTGAGTGCGAACTGGCGACCCGCGAGCGGGTGCTGGCCGCGATCCAGAGCGGCGCGGCGAATCTTGATGACATTAGGCGCGATGTGCGGATGGGCATGGGCCCGTGCCAGGGCGGCTGGTGCATCTATCGCACGGCGGCGCTGCTTTTCGAGCAGCGGGCGGTTGATGGGGTGAGCAACGCCAACACCAACGCCGCACTGCTGCACTTTCTCCAAGAGCGCTGGAAAGGGCTAACGCCAGTGCTCTGGGGCGACCAACTGCGCCAGGCCCGTCTCGACGAGCTGATCTACGTCGGCGTGTTGGGCGCCCAATGGCTGCAGCCCATTGCTGAACCGGGCGGCGGCTTGGTCACCGATAGCCGGTAGCCGATAGCCGATAGCCGATAGCCGATAGCCGATAGCCGATAGCCGATAGCCGATAGCCGGTAGCCGGTAGCCGATAGCCGATAGCCGATAGCCGATAGCCGATAGCCGGTAGCCGGTAGCCGATAGCCGATAGCCGATAGCCGTACACTCGTCTGTCGTCCGTTGTTCGTTGTCTCAGATAAGATGGATCGCTATGAACTCCTCTCTCTCCTACGACACGATTGTCATTGGCGCGGGCCTCGCGGGGCTGATGGCGGCCCTGGGCCGCAGCGAGCGGGGCGAGCGCGTGCTGCTGCTGGCGAAGGGCCACGGGGCGACCCATTGGGCGTCGGGTTGCATCGATCTCTTTGGTGCGGCTGCCGACCCGCTGGCGGCGGTGCGCGCTGTTGCGACCGAGCGCCCCGCTCACCCCTA
>CAIWXH010000411.1 GCA_903916565.1 uncultured Oscillochloris sp.
CCAAACAGCTCGGCCATAATCGGGCCGGGGGGCACACCACGGGCCAGAATATAGCCATGCTCGCGGTAGTTGGTAAAAATGTAGTCCTCGGGCTGCAGCGCGGCCATCAGCCCAATAATGGTCGCCTCCTCGCCCAAGTTGAGGTGGCAATAGCCGCCAATCTTCGCCTTCACGTACATCTCGCTGGTGCGCTCCTCAAAGCGGCGCAGCAACAGCATCTGGTAATAATAGTGCTTCAGCTCGGCGGCGTTTTCGCCCTGAAGGGCGGCATGCGCCGTGCCCGCTACCTTGGTCATCGCGACGCTCCTCTACACATGGCGGTTGCAAAGTTCCCCGCCGGGGGACTGAAGTCCCCGGCTCTTGCGTGCGAAGCCTGCTGAAGCAGGCTCGGCAGCCCGCTTCAGCGGGCTTTGCAGATCCTAGCCCGTGGCTTCAGCCACCGGGCGGGGGGCGTAGCACGACTTTGCATCAGCCCTGCTCCTCTACATCCCTGGATGCACAACCGCGTGGACGAACGCGCTGGCGCTGGCGCCGCAGCTTGGGCAGGCGACAGGCGGGTCAAGGCCGCGCTCGCTGGCACCGCAGACGCCACAGACCCAGCGCATCGCAATCTGGCGCACCAGATCCGAGCGGCTGACGATACCGACCACTCTGCCATTTTCGACCACCGGGACGCGGCGGATGCGCTGGTTGGTCAGCAGCGACTGCACCTGCTCGACCTCGGTGTCGGGGCTAACCGTGATCACGCCTCGGCTCATAATGTCGCTGACGTGGCGCCCCGCTTTGGCGATCAGATCGTGTTCGGTGATCAGGCCCACCAGCAGACCGTCGGCGCTGACCACGGGCAGGCCGCTGATGCGGTTACGGGCCAAGAGGCGGGCGGCGTCCTCAACCGTGGCTTCGTCAACCACGCTGATCACCTCGTTGGTCATGATCTCTCGGGCTTTCATCGCTCCCTCACTACTCTGTGTAAACGTATGAAAAACACACGCAAAAGCACGCGACGGAACGATCCCTCGCTGCTTCTGCACGCTTATCTAGCACTAACTGCGACACCTTTAGTATACCAGACCTTCGGCATGGTTCGTGGAGGCGTTGCAGTTTCAGCACACGCATGGCGTTCTGATGCGCTCGGCCTGAAACCTGAACCCCGGCACCTGGAACCTTGCCTCAGCGCCCTGTCCCGCGCACGTAGATATTGGGCCAGGGGCGAAATTCGGTGGGGAAGGTGTCTTGGGCGGTAGTCTGACCCGCAACGGTGATCGTGCGATAGACCGCGACCTTGATCCCACCACGGGCAGTATCGCTCTTTTTGTAGTAACTGCTCGGCTTGGTGGGGTCATTCACATAGACCGGCTGGGTCGGCGCAGGCATACGCGCAATGACGCGGTGCGTGTAGGCCACCTGCCGGCCCGTCGGCGCACCATACAGGGCGACCGTCAGCCGTTGGCGCACCAGATCGACCGCGCTCTCCATCAGCAGCCAGCCGCCGGTGTCGTTGGTGAAGCGCATATCGTTGGCCGGCGTGAAGATCGCGGCGTCAAGCCCCGGCGGCTCGCCCAATTCCTCGTACCAGCTAATGCGAAAGGCGTGTTCGTGGCGCTCGTTAATCGGCAGGCCCGCGAAGAAGGCGGCGCGAAAGACCGTCGTGGAAACCTGACACAGACCGCCGCCCCACTCTTTCTGCGTGCGGTTATCAACAATGGCGAGTCCTTCGACGAAGCCGGTGCTGCCATTCACCACCCCAAGCTGCGTGTTAAATGAGAAGCTGGCCCCAGGTGGAATAAGCACGTCGCTCATGCGGCGGGCGCCAGCGCGAATGTTGGTGATGCGGTACTGCTCGGAGCGGGCGAAAGAACTGACGCCCACGCCGACCTGCGCGGTGATGCCCAGCGCCGCCAAGTTGCTCGCCGTGACGGGCGGGGGCAGCGGCACCAGCGGCACGCTCAGCGCCCGCTGGTCGCTGGCAAGCGCGGCGCGAATCTCGACCAGCGCCTGGTCAGCGTCGAGGCCACGACCGGGCGTGCCGGGGACGGTGATGCGTAAGTCGCCCCCGTTCCAGGCGACCTGGGGCAGCGTGCCCGCTTCACGGACGGCGGCGGCGATGGGCAAGAGCGCCCCACGGATGCCCGCCGGGTCGAGGTTCACGCTATAGCTGGGCTGGCCGTCGGCAGCAGTGACCCGGCGCACCGTCAGCCAGGTGGCGATCTGCGCGGGCGTCAGCTCCCAGTTGCAGCCCTGGGTGCAGGTGCCGGTAGCGCCACTGAGACGCATCGGGGCGCTGAGTATATGGCGCAGTTCGGCGGCGACGGGGGCGATGGCGGCATCGCGCAGGCGCGGCGCAAGGCGACGGGTACGCAGCGCGACCGGCTGGCGCTCAAGCCCCTGCAGCGCAGCGGTGAGATCGGTGAGGGTCGCATCAACCAGCGCTTGGGTGCCCCAGACCTCGGGCGTCACAAGAACCGTCGGGCCAATTAGGCTAAGGCTGGCATCGTAGGGTGGGGCTTCGACTTCGGCGGCGATGCTCAGCAGATAGCGCTGCATCGTCGGCTGGTCAACCTCAAGGCGCAGCGGCAGATCGTAGCCCTGCTGCCAGACAGCGGCGGCGCGGCGCAGATTGTCTACGCGGGTGTCGCTGCGCCCCAGCGCAAAGGCTTGCTCAAGCGCCGGGTCAATCATCAGACGCACGCCAAGCTCCTCGGGGGTCGGGTGCCAGACACGGTCGCCATACGCAAGCTCGACGGGGCTGTAGAGGAACTGACCGTAGGCGCGCTCGACGGTAAGCCGGGCCTGGTCAATGGTCTGCCCGCCGACGGGGACACCACGGACACTGATGTGCGGATAGATGCGGCGGGCCAGCTCGCGCTCGACGACGAGGATGGCGAGTACAGCGACTACAGTGACCACGGCCACGGTGACCAGGAATACCACCGCCCACGCGAAACATCCGCCGAGGCGGCGGCGGCGCGGTGGCTGGAGGTCGGCAAGCGCCGCCTCCAGGGCTTGTTCGTGAGCCGAGGTTGACACGCTGCTCGGTGCCTACGCTTATGTTCTGTCGCCGCTGGATCGCGGTGAGTGTACTACCGTGGTTGTACGACTGTCAAGGTGGGGGCTGTGGGTTAGGTCGGGTGCAACGTCGTGTTGCCGCGCCAGCCCTCACCCCCCAGCCCCCTCTCCCTGAGCGGGAGAGGGGGAGCCGAACGCTTCCTAACGCAGAATCTCCCCTCTCCCCTTGAGGGAGAGGGGCCGGGGGTGAGGGGTCAAAGGCGACGTTGCAACCACCATGGGCCATAGGCGCTGCCCTACGACCGGGGGCGGCGCCGAACATGCCAGCGCCACGTGGTGGTGCGCTGCTGCTGAGAGTCTGCCGGCGCGAGCCGCTCGGAGCCGGGCCGGGGGCGTAGCTCGTCCACGGACGGTTCGCGGAGCAAATCCTCAGCGGCGGTTGGCTCGTCACGCTGGGCTGATCGACGGTTCGCAGCCTTCTCCTGGTAGTCTTGCATGGTCTACCTTTTGCCTCAACTATAGTCCCGGCACCTGTTTGCCAACATGAACGTTTGCGGCGGTCAGTTACGCTGAAAGTAAAAAAAGTGTAAGCGCGCTTGCGCTCAAGTCGTTGGTTTGACCCCGGCGCGGGTGAGGACGGCGCGGGCTTGGGGGCCGCTAAGGTAGTCATAGAGTACTTGCACGGCCCGTGGCATGCTGCGCTCGCGGGCGCGGGCGAGAAACCATTCCTGCTGAAGTGCCTGACCGGCCAGGTCAACCACGCCAACGCCCTCGCCGCGCGCAGGCATGCAACTGCGCGGCACAAAGGCCAGCCCAAGGCCCGCCCGCACCGCGTGGAGGATCACGGTCACGCTTTCGGTCTCAAGCACGGGGCGCAAGTCAGCGCTGGCGATCCCCCGGCGCCGCAGCGCCTCCTCAATCGTGCGCCGCAGCGGCGAGCCGGGGCGTGGCAGCGCCAGCGGCTGCTCGCGCAGCACCCCCGGCGGCACCTGCTCTTGCTTCAGCAGCGGGTGGCCGGTCGGGGCCAGCAGCACGATGCTCTCGGTGCCCAGCGGCACTAGCTCAAGGCCACGCCGACGCTGCTGCTCCTCAACCAGGGCCAAGGCCACACTGCGCTCGCTCAGGGCGTCGATCAGATCCTCGGCGGGGGCCACCACGATTTCAAGCGTGACGGCGGGAAACTGGACGTGAAAGCCCGCCAAGACGCGGGGCAGCAGGCGCTCGCCGCTGCTTGGCGTGCAGCCGACCACCACCCGCCCCGCCACCTGGCCCTTCAGCGCGAGAATGCTCTGCTCGGCCCGCTCGGCCATCTGCACCAGGTCGCGGGCAATGGTGAGCAACTCCTCGCCCGCGTGGGTGGGCACCATCTTCGTGCCAACGCGACGAAAGAGCTTGATGTCGCCCAGTTGCTCCTCAAGCGCGTGGATCTGCTGGCTGACGGCGGGCTGGGTCATGTGCAGCGTCGCAGCGGCGGCTGAGTAGTTCCCGGCGTCTACGACGGCGACAAAGGTGCGTAGGTGGAAGGTGTTAAGCATCGGGTGACCGCCTTAACCAAGGTTTCAGGAGCCCGGTTTCAGGTTGCAGAATCCGGCATCTCAGCTTGACAGTTTGGGGGGCAACGCCACAACTCCACAGCTCTACAGCTCTACACAAGCGTTTGTAGAGCTGTAGAGCTGTAGAGCAACGGTTACGCTGAAGTGGCCGATTCTGATCCATGCTTTAACGTTCGCCACGGAACAGGATGAGCATCGCACCCAGCAGCAGCGCGGCGCCGCCAATGCCCAGCGGCCCCAGCCGCTCACCAAAGAGCATCCAGGCCAACCCGGTCGAGGTAAGCGGCTCAAGCAGGGTGAGGATGCTCGCCGTTGTGGCGCTGGTGGTGCGAAGCCCGCGCAGAAAGAGCACGTAGCCCAGGGCCGTCGGTATGAGGCCCAGGTGTAGTAGCAGGATCCAGCCGACTGGCGGATAGTTTAGCACAAGGCCACCGGCCAGAGCGAAGGGCAGCAGCATCAGGCTGCCCGCCGTGAAGCCGATGCTGATTGGCTGTAGCGGGTGATAGCGCCCGGCCAGCGCACGGCTGCCAATCGTCACCAGGGCGTAGCTGAGGCCAGCGCCAAGCGCCAGCAGCACCCCTTCGAGCGTGCGCCCCTGCCCTGCGCCCAGCCCCGGCCCGCCCCCAACCAGCAGCGCGGTGCCACCGAGCGCCAGCACCATCGCCGTCAGCACACGCCTGCTCAGGCGCTCTTTCAGCAGCGGCACCGCGAGCAGCGCGACCATCACGGGGCAGGTGCAGATCGCCACCAGCACCGCCACCGCCACCCCAAGGCGCGCAATCGCAGCGAAGTAGGTCACCTGATACAGCGCCATGGTCGCCCCGATGCCGAGCATCACCCACAGGTCGCGCCCGCTGGCCCGCAGCCCCTGCGGCCCCAGCGTCAGCCAGGTCGCCACCAGCAGCACTGGCGCCGCCAAGGCCAGCCGAAAGAAGGCCACCGAGAGCGGGTTGGCCGCCGAGATAGTGTAGAGGGTGCGCGTGACAATGCCCACCGTCCCCCAAAGCGTCGCGGTCAGGGCGATAAAGAGCGCACCGCGCCGCGACTCGGCGCGGGTCAGGGCCATAGCCGTCATAGCGTAACCTTAGCTGCTGGGCAGATCGCACGGCGCCGCATGGTACCGTAGGCGGGCCAGGGGCGCAAACGCAGGGCTGGTGCAACGTCGGATTGCCGCGCCAGCCCTCACCCCCTGCCCCCTCTCCCTGAGCGGGAGAGGGGGAGCCAGAAGCGTCCTGCTGCGGAATCTCCCCTCTCCCCGTGAGGGAGCGGGGCCGGGGGTGAGGGGCAAAAGGCGACGTTGCATCAGCCCTACAGCCGCGCCGCAATATGGTATTCTCTAGGCTGAAACATCCGTGTTTGCACATGGTTTGTGGATGCTTTACCGTTTGGGCACATGCAGGGCTTGCTGATGCCTGCGGCCTGACACCTGACACCTGGCCCCTGAAACCTTATCTCACGAGGCACTATGGTTCCCACCAAGCTCACCCTCAGCAACTTCATGTGCTACCGCGCCGACGGGGCCGCCGATGGCCCGCCCACCCTCGACTTCGCTGGCCTCCATGTCGTCTGTCTTTCGGGCGAGAACGGGGCCGGGAAGTCGGCCCTGCTCGACGCAATCACCTGGGCGCTCTGGGGCCAGGCCCGCACGAGCGACGACGAGCTGATCGCCCAAGGCCAGGGCGAGATGAGCGTCGAGCTTGAGTTTCAGCTTGGCGACCAGATCTACCGCATCATTCGCCGCCGCCAGCGCGGCGGCACCGGCAAGCGCGGCGGCACCACCGCTGGGAAAAGCCAGCTCGATCTTCAGGCGCGGAGTGAGGCTGGCTGGCGCCCTATGGGCGAGATCAGCGTGCGCGAGACTCAGGCCACCCTCGACAAGCTGCTGCGGATGTCGTACCGCACCTTCATCAACGCCGCCTTCTTGCTCCAGGGCCACGCCGACGAGTTCACCAATAGCACCCCCGGTCAGCGTAAGGATGTGTTGGCCGAAATTCTTGACCTGGAGGAGTACGAGGCGCTCGCCGAAAAGGCCAAAGAGCGCGCCAAGGGCTTTACCGACCAGCTTAAAGTGCTGCGCGGCAAAATCGAACAGCTTGAGCTGAGCGCCGAAAAATTGCCCTTCTGGGCCAACAGCGTGCAGGAGGCGCAGGCGCAGGCCGAGCGGATGGACGCACAGGTCGCGCAGGCCGAGCAGGCGCTGGCCGCCGCCGAGGTGCGCCTGCGCGAGCTTCAGGCCAAGGCCGATCTGCGGAAGGCCGTGCTGCGCGAGCTTGAGCGTTTGCGGAAGGAACAAGCCGCCCGCGAGACGGAAATCGCCACGCTGCGCGGGCGCATCGTCGCCGCCGAGGGGTTGGTGTCGCGCCGTGCGGTGATCGCGCAGGGCGTGGCCGATCTCGACACCGCCCGCAAAGCGCTGGAACAGCTCGACACGTTGCGCGACCAGCACGACAAGCTGAGCAGCCGTCAGGCCGAGTTGCGCCAGCAGTTTAGCGAGGCCAGGGGCGAACTGCGGAGCCAGCTTGGCACCTTAGAGCAGCGCTGCGCGCAACTGGAGAAACTTGCCGCCCGTCGCGAGGCGGTGGTGGTCGAAATCCGCACGCTTGGCGA
>CAIWXH010000412.1 GCA_903916565.1 uncultured Oscillochloris sp.
CCGGCGGGGCACGGCCACCGCCCTCCTCAGCATTGGGGATGCGCTGATTCAGCAGGCCGAGCCGCGCCAGGCCCAGGGCTACTTGGAGCAGGCGCTGGCGGCGTATCGGGCCATCGACGCCCGGCTGGGCACGGCCAACGCCCTCCACGGCCTGGGGGAGGCGCTGATTCAGCAGGACGAGCCGCGCCAAGCCCAGGGCTCCTATGAGCAGGCGCTGGCGGCGTTTCGGGCCATCGCCGACCGGCGGGGCACGGCGAACGCCCTCCTGGGCCTGGGGGATGCGCTATGGGCACAAGGCAAAGCCAATGCACCAGCAGCGCAGGCGGTGCTCCGCGAGGCCCGCGAGCTTGGCGCACAGATCCACTACGTGGCGGTGCAACTCAACGCCCTGAAGACGCTGATCGTCATCGCCGAGGCCCAGGGCGAACACGCCACGGCGCAGGAGTATCAGCTAGAGTACCAGCGGGTGCGTACTGCGAAGCGGTAGGGCGGGGTGGTGGGCTTTGTAGGGTAGAGCCGGGGCGTTTACGCCCCCGGCACAAGGCACAACATGGAATTTCGCATTGCAGACACCTTCACTGGCAGCCTGAGCCGCCTAACAACCCAGGAACAAAAGGCGGCGAAGATGACCGCCTTTGACCTTCAGCTTGACCCGACGATGCCGGGGCTGAACTTTCATCGGCTGGATCGCGCCAGAGACACCAACTTCTGGTCGGTGCGCGTGAACGACAACCTCCGCATCATCGTCCACAAAACCGACGCCAGCCTGCTGCTGTGCTACGTCGATCATCACGACGACGCCTACGCCTGGGCGCTGCGGCGCAAGATTGAGCGGCACCCGACCACGGGCGCAGCCCAGCTCGTCGAGGTGCGCGAGCTGGTGCAGACCATCCGCGAACAGGCGGCGACCGACGCGCCGCCGCCGCGTGTGGCGGCCAAGCCGCGCCTCTTCGCCCGCATCGCCGACGCGCAGCTCCTCAGCTACGGCGTGCCCGTCGAGTGGCTGGGCGACGTGCGCGAGGCCGACGAGGACAGCATCTTTGCGGTGGCCGCACACCTGCCCCAGGAGGCTGCCGAGGCGCTGCTGGAGCTGGCGGTCGGTGGGACGCCACGGGCACCCGAACCGGCCCTGGCCGACAGTGACGCCTTTCAGCACCCCGACGCCCAGCGCCGCTTCCGCGTGCTGCAAAACATCGAGGAGCTGGAGCGCGCCCTAGAATATCCGTGGGAGCGCTGGACGGTCTTTCTGCACCCGGCGCAGCGCACCCTGGTCGAGCGGGCGCAGAGCGGCCCAGCGCGAGTCTCCGGCTCGGCGGGCACCGGCAAGACGATTGTCGCCCTGCACCGCGCCGTCTTTCTGGCACGACAGCATCCCGAAGCGCGGGTGGTGCTGCTCACCTTCTCGGCGGCGCTGGCGAATGCCCTGAACCACAAGTTGCACCGCCTGAGCGGCAACGAGCCGCAGCTCCGCGACCGCATCACCATCCATGCGACCAAAGAGTTTGCCCACGACCTCTACACCGATGCCTTCGGCGAGCCGGTCATCGCCGCGCCGGAACTGCTGCGGGCGCTGCTCGTCCAGGCGGCGAATGGCGGCGACCAGCGGTTTAGCGCGCAGTTTCTTTTTGACGAGTGGGCCGACGTGGTGGATGTCTGGGGACTCGATACATGGGAGCGCTACCGCGACGTGCCGCGCCTGGGCCGCAAGACGCGCATCGGCGGGCGGCAGCGCGAGGTGCTGTGGGCCATCTTCGCCCAGGTGCAGACCGAGCTGGCCCAGCGCGAGCTGCTCACTTGGCCGATGCTGCTGCGCCGGGTCACGGCGCACCTGCTGGCGACGGGCGCACGCCCCTTCGACTACGCCATCGTAGACGAGTCGCAAGACCTGGACGTAGCCGAGCTACGCTTTCTCGCCACGCTTGGCGACCGGCGGCCCGATAGTCTTTTTTTCACTGGCGACCTGGGGCAGCGCATCTTTCAGCAGCCATTCCCCTGGAAGGCGGTCGGCGTCGATGTGCGGGGGCGCACACACGTTGAGCCTGAACTATCGCACGAGCCACCAGATTCGCCAGCAGGCCGACCGGCTGCTGCCCCGCACACTCACCGATGTGGACGGCAACCGCGAGGAGCGCGGCGGGACGATCTCGATCTTCAACGGCCCCGCGCCACGCATCGCCACCTTCGCCAGCCAGGCCGAAGAGGCCGCAGCGGTCGCAGCCTGGCTCGCCGAGCGGCTGGCCGACGGCATCCAGCCCGAAGAGATTGGCGTCTTCGTACGGGCGGTGCCGCAGCTCCCGCGTGCGCTGGCGGCGATCCAGCAGGCGGGCGCAACGCCCATCGAGCTTGATCAATTCGTCTCAGCGGCCCCTGGCTGCATGGCCGTCAGCACCATGCACCTGGCGAAGGGGCTAGAGTTCCGTGCGGTCGCCGTGCTGGCCTGTGACGACGAGGTGCTGCCGCTTCAGGAGCGCATCGAGCGCGTGAGCGACGAGTCCGACCTGGAGGAGGTCTACACCACCGAGCGGCACCTGCTGTACGTGGCATGCACGCGGGCGCGTGACCACCTGCTGGTCACGGGTGTCGCGCCAGCATCGGAGTTTCTGGATGATCTGCGGTAGTGGGGATGTAGCACGCCCAGCCCAATCAGGCTGAACCAGCGCATCGGGGCGGCGTTTGGTTGCGGCGGTGATGAGCCAGCCGAACCAGGAGGACACGTCCGTCCGCATGTCCACGCTATCGGTGCCCAGGTCAAAGGTGATCGAGAGCCAGAGCGCTAGCCACATCGCGTCGTGGCGGCTGGCGTCGTAGGGCATACGGAATTGGATGAGCGAGGGCAGCAGCGCGGCGATGGTGCGAACCAGGATGGCGCGCGCGCTGCTCGCATCGGCGCCGCTGCTGGGTGGCCGTAGACCGGAAGCGGGCGGCGATTATTCGGCTGATCTACCGCTGGTACGCCTGAGGGACGATGACGATTCGTGACATTGCCAACCGGCTGAACCGGTTGCACGATCAGCGGGCGGCCCAGGGCAAGACGGGGTGTCTCACGTGTACCGGCAAGCGTTGGGGTGTACAGCACCTGTGGATCGTCCTGACCAATCCGTTTTACGCCGGGGTGGTTGAGGTTCCGTCGTGGGATATCCGTGTGCGCGGTGCCCATGCGGCGATCATTCCGTCCGCGACGGTTGCACGGGTGCAGACGGTGCTGGCCGCGCACCGCAACGGCCCGCTGATCCAGCACGTCTATCTGCTTCAGGGCCGCGTGGGGATGCATGTGCAGGGGGAGCACGTCACTCTCTACTGCTCGACCGCCACGCAGCGCAACATCCGCTCCTACTACCGCATCGTCGGCGGGCGTCGCCAGTACTTCAACGCGAACACCATGCATCGCGCCGTGCTCATCGCCCTGCGCCAGCGTATCGCCACGTTGGGGCCAGACCCGCAGGTCGCGATTGCCCAGCGGATGCGGCAGGCGCTGGCGGCTGCTCAGGTGCAGCGGGGTACGGTCGCCTACGCGGCCTGCATCAGCCTGCGAAGGCAGGCTTCAGCCCCCTGTCTCCTTATCTCCCCCTCCCCTTGTCGCCCCCGCCCCGAGTATAATGGCGGCCATGCCGCAGCGCCTCGCCACCCTCAGCCTACGTGCCGTGCAGTTTGCGCTCGCCGCGCTCGCTACGGCCTATCTGCTCTATTTCATTGACCACGTCCGGCAGATCTTTGGCTTCGCCTACCCGCTTGATTATGGCGAAGGCCCGCTCTTGGCCCAGGTGGAAGCGCTACGCGCCGGTGTGCCCATCTGGCGGCTCTACGCCGACCCGGCGGTGCCGCCCTACCTCGTCATCAACTACCCGCCGCTCTACCTGCTGCTAACCGCCGCCCTTGCGCCCCTCGTCGGCGCAGCCCTGAGCGCCGGGCGCCTCATTTCACTGCTGGCGGCGCTAGGCTCAGTCGCGGCGCTCGCCACCCTGGCAGCCAGCCCGGTAGCACCTGACACACGCCGTCGCACGCCGCTGCGCCTCCGGCCTGCGTCACTGGTCGCGCTGCTCTTCTTAAGCGTGCCGATTGTACGCGAATGGGCGACCCTGATGCGGGTCGATCTTCTCGGGGTTTGCCTGGGCCTCTGGGGGCTGGTCATGCTCACACGGGCGCCGCAGGTCACCCCAAGGCGTGCCGTACTCGTCGGGCTGCTACTGGCGGCCAGTCTGCTTACCAAGCCCTCGCTGCTCGCCGCCCCCGGCGCGGCCATTGTCTGGCTCGTCTGGCAGACGCTACGCGCCCCGGCGGCCAACCGGCGTGCGCCGCTGACGGCAGCCCTGAGCCTTGTTGCGGCCATGGGCGTGACGGGCGGCGTGGCCTTCGGGCTGCTCCAGTGGGCCAGCGGCGGCTGGTTCGCTCTGCATGTGGTCGCCGCCAACGCCAATCGTTGGGAGGCCGGGCTGGCCCGTGGCTTCTGGGCGCAGCAACTCATCCTGCGCTGGCCTCTCGCCCTCGCGGCGCTCCTCGTCATCGCCTGGAGTCGCTGGCGGCGTCGGGGCGACGCGCTGCTGCTCGCCAGCCTCTACACGCTGTTGGGCGCGGTCACGGCAGCGGGCGTGGGCAAGGTCGGCGCCTACAGCAACTATTTCCTTGAGCTGTACGCGGGTCTGATCTGGCTGGTGGCCTTTGGCGCGGGGCTTGGTGGTTGGAGCGTTCTGACTCTGCCGGTTGGCCCTCACCCCCCCAGCCCCCCTCGCCCTGAGCGGGAGAGGGGGGAGCCGGTCAGAACGCCAAGCACGGATTCCCCCTCTCCCCGCAGAGGGCGAGGGGGCAAGGGGGTGAGGGGAAACGACGGCGTTGTTGCAACCATCCTCCCCATGACGCTCTATCTGCTGCTTGCGCTGTCGCTGAGCCTCTACCCGCCGCTTTGGGACAAGAACTGGCTGAGGCAGGCGGGCCTCGTTGCGCCAAGCCCGCCCCGGCTGGCGCTGGGCCGCTATGGGCTGTGGGACGACGCGGCGCGTGAGGCGGAGCTGCTCGCTGCTCAGGCCCGCGTTGGTGCCGCCCTGACCGCCGAGGTGCAGACGAGCGGGGCGAGCCTCCTCACCGATATGCCGGGGGTGGCGGCAGCCGCTGGAGTTACGTCGCGCCTGCAAGCCTTCGAGGCCCGCCAACTGCTCGACCAGGGCCGCACCAGCGAAGACGAGCTGTTGCGCGCTTTGGCGAACGGCACCGTCCCGCTGGCGGTGATTGACTATCTGGGCAACTGGCTCACCCCTGGCGTGATCGAGCTCCTTCAGCGCCGCTACGCCCACGACGGCGCGCTCGGCACCTTCGACCTGTACCGCCCGGTGGAATCTGGCCCGACCCAGCCCCTAGAGCGACCATTCGCCGTCGCGGGTGGCACGCTGCGCCTCAGCGGCTATCGGCTGGCGCACCCGGCGGGTGCCACCTACGAACCCGGCGAGTTGCTCGCCCTGTCCCTCGTCTGGCAGCGCGACGAGGCGCGGCCCGCTGGCACGCCGACGGTGGTGGTGCGCCTCGCCACCGCCGACGGCACGCCGCTGTTGGAGGAGGAGCGCCCGCTGCTCTACGGGGCGTACCCGCCCGCCCGCTGGCCGACTGGCGCACCTGTCCAGCACATGCAGCCCATCGCGCTGCCCGCCGAACTGCCGGAGGGGCGGTACACGCTGGCGGTTCGTTTGCAGGCAGCGGGGCAGGCACCGACGGAGCCGCAGGTACTCGCTTCCATTGATGTGGCGGGGCAGGGCGGCAGCTTCGTTGACGCGACGGGCTTCTTTGTGCCCGCCCGCCTGATGCGGGCCTGGGCCGAGCTTGGCGGCGTCGAGCGCGTCGGCCTGCCGATGACCCCGGCGGTGCCCTTCGCCTGGGGGCGGCTACAGTGCTTCGAGCGGGCCTGCCTTGAACTGCGCGGCGCGGCGGTGCAATCGCGCCCGCTTGGCGCACGGCTCTATTTGGCCGAGACGCTTAGGGGCAGCGCGTGCGCCACTGGTGCGCCCGGCCCTGACGGACTCTGCCCAGACTTTGCGGCGGCGCCTGAGCAGTACGCGCATCTGGGGCCACCCGTCAGCGGCGAATTGGCGCGGAACGGCTGGCTGGTGCAGTGGACAGAGGGCGCCCGCCTTGAGCGGGCGCCGGGCAGCGCCACCATTGGCCTGGGGCGTCTGGGCGACGAGAGTTTGCGGCTCGCGCCGGGGACGCCCTACAGGTGGCCGTAGCGCTGCGGGGGCAGCGTCACTTCGCCGGGTTCGCGCAGTAGCTGAAGTTGCCCTTGCTGTTGCCGTGGAAGGCGTACTGCTTGCCCTCAGCGGCGAAGATCACGCGGAAGCCGTCAGTGAGCATCTGGGTGTACATCATCCCTGGCTTGGGGCAGCCCATTGAGCCGTCGGGCCACGTGACGGCCTCGGCGCTGACGAGGGTGATCTGCGCGGGATCTACACCGATCTGTTTGACCAAGTCGGCCACCAGCGTGGCGATGGTCTCCGGTGTCACCTGACCGTCTGTGGCGCTTATGGTGCCGGTCTGGCTCCCCGTGGCGCTCACCGTGCCGGTCTGGCTCCCCGTGGCGCTCACCGTGCCGGTCTGGCTCACCGTGCCGGTCTGGCTGAGCGTCGCGGTGGCGATAAGCGCCGGAGCCACCGTGGCGATAGGCGCGGTAGGCGGCTGTGATGTGGCGGTCAGTGCGTCTTGGGAAACCGGGGCTTGGGGGCTGGTTGCCCCACAGCCACCAAGCGCCCCGGCAATGAGCGTAGCGCACACAAGGGTCGTGAACGGGCGTCGTCTACCCATGGTCTGGTTCCTTCCTAAGCGAGCGAGCAGAGCCGCAACGCGGCCTACGGTATAGTGTATACTGGATTGCATTATGCCCCATAGTGCCCCAATAGAGGCCATCAGTTTCCTAACAAAGTGACCACAGATGAACCCCGAACAACCGCTCCGCGCTACAGTGTTAGCGATTCTCGCACAGTACGGGCCGCTTGGAATCGGTGCCCTGCTCGAAGAGCTTCAGCAGGCAGGCCACACCGATCTCCAAGGCGTGTTGAAGCTGCTTGACCAGCTTCGCGAAGAGGGCGAGGCCAGGGTTGATGGGCCACCCGCCCGCCGCACCTGGGACCTCGCCCGCGCAACCGCCGCCGGCCCAAGAGTCAGTCCGCCGCCGCTGCCGCCCCGTCCAGCCGCCGCGCCGCTGCGCCAAAACGTGGCCCCGCCAAGCCGCCAAGCCGCCGTCGCGCCTGACGATTTCGATGAACTCGAAGACCCCAGCATCTTTCTCCACGCCACACCCGCGCCCCCGAAGCCAGTCGTCGCCACACCCGCGCCCCCGGTGCCAGTGGTCGCCACACCCGCGCCCCCGGTGCCAGTCGTCGCCACACCCGCGCCTCAGCCCCCAGCGCCACAGCCTCGGGCACCACGAACCACACGCTACAAGAGCCTAACCCGTTGCGATTACCCCGCCAAATCTATGGTCGGCTATATGGTTCGGGTCAATTGGTGCGGTCAGCGCCAACAGGCGTTTTTTAGCGACGCCAAACACGGTGACCGCCTGGGTTCCCTAGCCGCCGCGCTCGAATGGCGCGACCGGGTCGAGCGTGATCTGGGCAAGCCGCGCACCGAACAACTGATCATTGGCGTAGCCGCCTCGAACACCGGCATTCCGGGCGTGACCCGCCTGATGCGGGACGGCCACCCGGCGTTCCAGGTGTCCTGGTACGAAAACGGGCGGATGCGCCGCACCTCGATCAGCATTGACAAGCACGGCGAGGCCGAGGCGCTGCAAAAGGCCCGCGAGATCCGTGAGCGTATCGAGCGCGAGGGTCTCGCGCGGGCGGCGCTCGTCAGCATCAAGCGACCACGAACCCGGAAGCGCGTGTGACGTTGGTTGAAAAAAGAATGGAGCGGGCTTGGCCCGCTCCATAAAAACCTTCCCCTGCACGCAAACCCTGTGCTAGTACCGCTTCCTGAAAGCGCCTGTAGGGTTACGCGGTGATTCTCGTACGGCACGGAGCGCAACAGCAAGCGGTTCGGCCTTCGTGAACTTCGTGTGCTTCGTGGTAAAAAACCTGCCGCGTATTTCCGCCGACGTGTCCTAGTAGCGGTTGATGCGGTAGCCAACCTGCTTCAGCAACTCGGTGGCGATGACCGACTTCTGCACCTCGTTGGTGCCCTCGAAGATGCGGGTCACGCGGGCGTCACGGTACATGCGCTCAAGCGGCAGCTCACGCGAGAAGCCGATGCCACCGTGGATCTGAATGGCCTCGTCAATAATCTCGCTGGCCGCCTCGGTGCAGTAAAGCTTACAGATGCTACTCTCGATGGTGGACTTCTTGCCCGCGTCAACGCGCTTGGCGCAATCGTAGACGATCTGCTCCATCGTGTAGATCTTCACCGCCATCTCGGCCAGCTTAAACTGAATGGCCTGAAACTCGGCGATGGGCCGCCCGAACTGCTGGCGCTCAATCGCGTACTTCCGGCTCAGCTCAAAGGCTTCTTTCGCGGAACCAACCGCACTCGCACCCAGGCCAACGCGCCCAATGTCGAGGGTCATCATCGCCAGCGCGAAGCCCTGGCCCACCGCTTCGGCACCGCCAATCACATTCTCGGCAGGCACGCGCATGTTCTCAAAGTAGAGGCTGCACGTGTGCGATGCCTTGAGGCCCATCTTCTCCTCGATCTTGCCCACCTTGAAGCCCGGCATGTCCTTCTCGACAATGAAAGCGGTGATGCCACCACGGGCACTCTTCGCTTTGTCGGTGACCGCGTGGACGATCACCACATCGGCGAAGCTGCCGTTGGTGATCCACATCTTCTGGCCGTTCAGCACCCACGCATTGCCGTGTAGCTCGGCGGTGGTCTCAATGTGGGCCGCGTCGCTGCCCGCGTTTGGCTCAGTCAGCGCCCAAGCGCCAATCAGCCGCCCCGTCATCATCCCCTTCAGATACTTGTCCTTCTGGGCCGCCGTACCGCCGATCCAGATGCTCGTTGCGGCCAGTTGGGTGTGGGCACCAATGATCGTCGCGATGCTCGCACAGACGCGGTTTAGCTCCTCCATCAACACGCAATAGCCGGTGATGCCCAGGCCAAGGCCACCCTCCATTTCAGGGAAGGGCACGCTGAGCAGGCCCAGCTCGCCAGCCTGCTTGATCACCTCAATTGGCACTCGCTCCTGCTCGTCAATCTGACGCGCAATCGGGCGCATCTCCTTGTTCGCAAAATCGCGCACGGTCTGGCGTAGCAACTTGATCTCGTCGGTGTGCTCATACTCCACGGTGAAGCTCCTTGGTGTGCGGCATCATCACACGCGCCATCCTCACGGTTCGCCTGCCCCCGCCATCGCCCGCCGGATCGCCGACGAGACCAGCGGGAGGATCAGGGCTGAGGGGTGCCCTGGGTCGTGATAGACCGTCTGATCAGCAACCAGACCAGCGGGTGCGCCGGTCTGCAAAGGCCGCCCATCGCCGCTATTGGCGCTCCAGCGTGGGTGCGCCGCACTACAGACATGCAGCCGCATGCGCTGGCCTACGCCAAAACGCATGGCGGTCGCCCACATATCAATCTCGATGCGCCGACTCCCGTCAGGCTGCAGCTCGCCGACACCTGGGCTGACTCGGGCGATGCCTTCGCAGACATTCAGGCTGCGCCCGTCGGGGTGTACCACGCACAGACGGCCCACGAAATCGGTATAGGCCAGCGACGAACGGACGTACAGCGCAAGGCGCACATGGCCGATCACATCCACTGCCGCCAAGAGCGGTGCCGTGGTGAACGTGAGCAAGTCGGGCCGGACTTCCAGCGGGCGCTGGTCGCGGGCACCAGCCTGGGCGCTCAGCACCGGGCCGCCGAGCGCGGGCGTCGGGTCGTGCGGGTCGTAGCGATAGTGCGAGACGCCTCGGGGCGTCGTTTCCGGCGCAGCCGGGGCGCTAGGTGCCTCGGTCGTCAGTTCGCCCGCAGCGTGGAGGAAGAAGCGCACGAGTTTGGCGGGCGGGGGCCAGAAATCCATCGCGTGCCACTCGGGCGAGCCCATCAGGGCCAGTAGCACCGCGCGTCGCTCAAGCAACTCGCGCTGCCCCTTCAGGTGAGCATCGAACCACCACAGACCCTCGCGCACGCTTTCGACCAGGAGCGCAGCTTCGGTGTGAAAGCGGGGCAGCACGGTGAGACAGGGGGTGCGTCCGGCGGCCAGCAGGTCAATATAATCGGCCAGTTGCTCGGCCAGAAAGAGGTCGTGCCAGCCAGCCACCAGATGCACCGCCGCGCTGACGCGGCGCATGTCCCGTGGCGGATCGACGCTGCGCCAGTAGGGGCCGTCAACCGCAGGCTCGGCAAGCCAGCGCTGAAAGAAGGGCACTGACGCGCCAACCGTGGCCGCGTCGGCCTGGGCGAAGGGGCTGGTGGCGAAGACTGCGCGCAGGGCCGCCTCGCGCTGGGGCGAAAGCAGCCGCATGAGCGCCGCAACGTCGAGGCTGCGGCCCGGCTGCGTGGCCTGTAAAATCTTTGTCCAGCGCAGCGCCGACTCGTAGCTAAAGACGCCCGCCGGGTTGAAGGCCCGTGAGAAGCGCGACGACGTAGTGACGGGCACAATCGCCTTGAGGAAGGGCGGCCCATCAACGGCCACGGCCCACTGGGTATAGCCGAGATAGCTGGCGCCCCACATGCCGAGGTTGCCGTCGAACCAGGGCTGGGCGGCGATCCAATCCAGCGTAGCGCGACCGTCGGCCCGCTCGTGCAGAAAGGGCACGAACGCACCCTCAGAGCGGTAGCGCCCACGGGTGCCCTGCACCAGCACGTGGTAGCCGCGTTCGGCGAAGAGCCGGGGGCCGGGCATCCCGAATGGGCCAAGCAGGCGCGTCTCGGACGGGCGACCGTAGGGCGTGCGAATGAGAATGGTCGGGTAGGTGCCCGCTGTCTGGGGCCGAAAATGATCCGCGTAGAGCGTCACCCCATCAGGCATCCTGATGGGCAGATCGCACGCAACCGTGACGGCATGCTCAGGTGGGCGCAGCCCAAGGCCACGCCCGAGCAGGTCACGGCGGGCGCGGTACAGGCCAGCCCCGACCAGGCCAGCCAGCCCCAGTGCGGCCATAGTGCGGCGCATCAGGCGGCTACCCGACGCAGTGCGTCATAGCGATCAACAGCGATCAGCAAGCCCAACATCGGAGCATCCTCGCTTTCGAGTGGGAGGGCGAGAGAGATGAATTAACACAGCGCGTTATGAAAAAGTATACCAAGGAAGCCGTAGCGCTGTCAAGATGACGCGCCGTGTCAGACATGGCGGGTGCAACGTCGCCGCCGGGGGACTGAAGCCCCCGGCTCTTGGTTGACGAAGCCTGCCTTCGCAGGCTTATCTAGGCCGCGCAGGCGGCCTTCGTCACCCGTAGCCCGTGGCTTCAGCCACCGGGCGTGGGGCGTGGCACGACGTTGCACCCGCCATGCTGTGTCAGATCGCAAGGATGCTATAATCGCGCCATTAAGCAAGGTTCATAGTGCCAGAAGAAATCGGTAGGTAGCACGACAGGATCATGTTGACGCAAAGGCGCAAAGACGCAAAGCAGAAAGCGGTACGCTTTGCGTCCTTGCGCCCTTGCGTCAAACAAGCGCGTGAGTCAGGGCTTTTTGCTCATGCTCCGGTTCTTGGTTCTGAGGAGCGTAGCGAATGTTTCGGTTGGGGTGCTTAAACGTTTCTGATACGCTCTGACTGAAACCTGAAACCCAACCCCTGAAACCTTGTCGTACACCGCATCAATGCTAGGTAGCGCCCATGATCGCCTCGCTGCGTGGCACCATTATTCATCTTGGTGCCGACCACCTTGTCATCGAGACCGGCGGCGTCGGCTTTCTGGTCTTTGCGCCGCGCACTGTGTTGGGCGCAGTCGGGGCGGTAGGCGAGCAACTCTTTCTCTACACGCTCATGATCGTGCGCGAGGACTCGCTGGCGCTTTACGGCTTCGCCACCATCGCGCAGCGGCAGTTCTTCGAGCGTGTCCTGAGCGTCGCGGGAATCGGCCCAAAAGTCGCGTTAAACCTGCTCTCGGCGGGGACGCCCGACGAGCTACGCGGCGCCATCGCGCAGGGCGACACGGCCCGCCTGGCCCGTGTGCCCGGCATTGGCAAAAAGACCGCCGACCGGCTGGTGCTTGAACTCAAAGGCAAGCTCGACCTCAAGGGCCTGCCGGTCTCCGCCGTCGGCACCCCACCCGGCGCGGTCGTGATCAACAACGAACTGGCCGAGCTACTGATCAGCCTGGGCTACAGCGGCGCCGAGGCCGCCGCCGCCATCGCCACGCTGCCCGCCGATGCCCCGGCTGACCTAGAGGAGCGCCTACGCCTAGCGCTGCGCTACTTCGGCAGCGCGTGAGGCATGGCGGTTGCAAAGTCCGGTTGCCGCGCCAGCCCTCACCCCCCAGCCCCCTCTCCCAGCGCGGGAGAGGGGGAGCCGAACGCTTCCTACTGCGGAATCTCCCCTCTCCCCTTGTGGGAGAGGGGCCGGGGGTGAGGGGTTTAGCGCGACTTTGCAACC
>CAIWXH010000413.1 GCA_903916565.1 uncultured Oscillochloris sp.
CGGCGGCGTACAAATGCGCCAAATACACACACCTCACGCTGCGGCCGCCTCCTCCGAGGCGACTCGGTCAGGCCGCGATAGGCGGGGGTGGCGGCTGGAAGCATCCAGAGCATCAAGGAGCAGTAGACACATCATGACCCAGACACCTCAGCAGCGCGTCGTCTCGATCAAAGCCTTACTTGAGGCGGGCGCTCACTTCGGGCACCAAACCAATCGTTGGAACCCGAAGATGAAGCAATACATCTTCGCCGCCCGCAACGGCATTCATATCATTGACTTGCAGAAGACCGTCAGCGGCCTCACCTCGGCCTACCGCTTCGTTGCCGACCTAACGGCCCGTGGCGAGAAGATCCTCTTCGTCGGCACCAAGAAGCAGGCCCAGGAGGCCGTGGTCGAAGAGGCTACCCGCGCCGGACAGTACTACATCACCCAGCGCTGGCTTGGCGGCACCCTCACCAACTTCACGACCATCAAGGCGCGTCTGAAGCGCCTAGCCGACCTTGAGGCCCAGCGCGACCGGGGCGATTTCAACAAGCTGACCAAGGCTGAAGGGCTGAAGCTTGATGAGGAGATCGGCAAGCTCAATCGGGTCTTCGGCGGGATCAAGTCGATGGATCGCCTGCCAGGTGCGATCTTCATCATCGACCCCCACAAAGAAGAGTTGGCCGTCAAGGAAGCCTCCACCGTGGGCGTGCCCCTGGTCGCGATGGTGGACACCAACTGCAACCCTGACCCGATTGACTACGTGGTGCCCTGCAACGACGATGCGATTCGCGGCATCCGCCTGATGGCCAGCAAAATCGCCGACGCCGCCATCGAGGGCACCCACCGCCGCGATACAGCCCATCAGAACTAGCCCACCCAAACCGTAAATAGAGCGGATCTGTGGGGAGCCGGACTGCTCCCCACAGCACAGATAAAGGAGCGTGCTGTGGCTGTGTCGATCGAGTTGGTCAAAGAGTTGCGTGAGCGTACCGGCGCTGGGATCAAGGAGTGCAAAGACATCCTTGAGCAGGTGGACGGTAATATTAATCAGGCGATTGAGGTTCTGCGCGCCAAGGGCATTGAGGCCGCCGCCAAAAAGGCCACCCGCGAGGCGAAAGAGGGTCTGGTCGGCGTCTATGTCCACTATGGCTCCCGCGTGGCTGGTCTCGTCGAGCTCAACTGCGAGACGGACTTTGTCGCACGCACCGACGATTTTGTTGCGCTCGCCAATGCGCTGGCCCAGCACGTCGTGGCCCTCAACCCGCGCTTTATCAGCGTTGCTGAGGTCACCGACGAGGCAGTCAGCGAGAGCGGCCAGCTCCGCGAGAAGTTCGTCGAGGAGAATGTGCTCCTCGCCCAGCCCTTCGTGAAAGACCCCTCACGCACAATCGAAGAAAAAATCAAAGAGGCGATCGCCAAGCTTGGCGAAAATATCGTCGTTCGCCGCTTCGTCCGCTACGAAGTTGGCGCGTAATTAGCCAGCCGGCACACGCAGGAGGTAGGAGCCCGGCTCTCCTACCTCCTGCCGTACCTTTTGCCCCCCCCAATATTATGCAAGAGCCGAAATATCGCCGGGTGCTGATCAAGTTGAGCGGTGAGCAACTCAAGGGCACCGACGAGGTCGTTAGCTACGATATGCTCGACTTCCTGGCCCGCGAGATCGAGGCCATCCACCGCCACGGGGTCGAGGTGGCCTTGGTGATCGGGGGCGGCAATATCTGGCGTGGCAGCCAGTCGATTGCGCGTGGGATGGACATGGCCCAGTCACACTACATGGGGATGCTGGGCACCATCATCAACTCCCTAGCCCTGCAAGACGCCCTTGAGCGCCACGGCCTCCAGACCCGTGCGATGACCGCGATCCAGATGAACGCGGTGGCCGAGCCTTACGTCAGGCGCCGAGCGACCCGTCACCTGGAGAAGGGGCGCATTACGATCCTCGCTGGCGGCACGGGCAACCCCTACTTCACCACCGACTCGGCTGCGGCGCTCCGCGCCGTCGAAATTCACGCCGAGGTTATCTTGATGGCGAAGAATGGCGTAGACGGCATCTACACGGCTGACCCGCGCCACAACCCCGATGCAGTGAAACTTGACCACGTCACCTATATGGACGCGCTCAACCGTGGCCTTGCGGTGATGGACTCAACCGCCCTGACCTTCTGCATGGACAATAATATCCCGATTATCGTCTTCAACGCGCTTCAGCCTGGGACGATTGAGCGCATCGTGATGGGCGAGCACGTGGGCACACTGGTCAGTAATACCCCCGTCGCGGTCTGAACCGCGTTTGACCCGGTGGACAGGCTGGCTCTAGCGCAATGAGTTTAGGAGGCCATGATGGTCAATGATGTCATCCGCGAGTACGAGGCGCATCTGAAAAAGGCCGTCGAGGCGCTGCGCCATAGTTTGGCGACGATCCGCACCGGGCGCGCCTCATCTGGCCTGGTAGAGCATCTTCAGGTTGAAGCCTACGGCGCACCGATGCCGCTCAACCAACTGGCGAATATCGCGGTGCCCGAGGCCAAGCTGATCGTCATTCAGCCGTTTGATGCAGGGATGATCAAGATCATCGAGAAGGCGATCCAGAACTCTGATCTTGGCATCAACCCCTCGAATGACGGACGAGTCATCCGCCTCGCCATCCCGCCCCTTACCGAGGAACGCCGCAAAGAGATGGTCAAGGTTGTGCGCCACCGCCTTGAGGATGTCAAGGTTTCGGTGCGGAACCAGCGCCGCGAGGCGATTGACCAGCTCAAAGAACTGGAGTCCGAGAAGCTGATCGGTGAGGACGACCTTAAGCGCGGCCAAGAGCGCGTGCAACAACTCACGGATAAGTACACCGGCGATCTCGACAACGTCGGGAAGGAGAAAGAGGCCGAGGTGCTGGCCGTCTGACGATAGGTCAGCGCCCAGAACGACGCGGCGCGTGAACGACGCACTGCGGAACGTACCCAGGAGAGGGGCCGACGAGCCTGTATGAGCACCCCCGAAGGCGCGCACATCCCGCAACATATTGCGGTGATCATGGATGGGAACGGTCGCTGGGCGCGCAAACGGGGTCTGCCCCGCCTCGCTGGTCACCGTGCGGGCACCGAAAATATTCGGGCGATTGTCTCTGAGGCCGATAGACTTGGTGTGCGGTACCTCACGCTCTACGCCTTCTCGACCGAGAACTGGAACCGCCCCTCAATTGAAGTTCAGGGCCTGATGCAGATCCTCGGCGACTTCATTGACCGCGAAACCCAGAACCTGCACGAGCAGAATGTGTGCCTGCGGCACCTTGGCCGCCTCGATGGGCTGATGCCGGCGCTGGCGCGCAAGGTGACGTATGCGGTTGATGTCACGCGCGCAAACACGGGGCTGACCCTCGCCATCGCCTTTAACTATGGCGGGCGTACCGATATTGTTGATGCGGTGCGCCGGATCATCGCCAGCGGGGTCAGCGCCGACCAGGTTGACGAACAACGCATCACCGCGCACCTCGCGACCGCCGGGATGCCCGACCCCGATATTATCATTCGCACCAGCGGTGAGCGGCGCATCTCAAACTTCCTCATCTGGCAGGCCGCCTACAGTGAGTACTGGTTCACCCCTGTCTTCTGGCCCGACTTCCGGGCAGAGCAACTCCAGCAGGCGATCAGCGAGTATGGACGGCGCGAACGCCGCTTCGGCGGACTCACCGAGCAGAGCTAACTCGCTCACTAGACGTCTCGCCAGCGTCGCTATTCTGATCCCGGCGCTTGTGGCTGCGGGGTGGTGGACTGTCGCCACCATCGCTGCCGTCTCCGTCTGCGCCGCGCTCGCGATTAGCGAACTGTTCGCCATCCTGCGCCAGGGTGGCTTGACTCCGCGCCTCGGCCCGGGCCTCACGGTCGGCCTAGCGCTCTGCGCCGCCGCCGCCCTGCGCCCCTTTACCAGCCTCGACCTCACGGGCTTGGCCTTGGCGTGCGGCGTCAGCCTCACCCTTGGCTACGAATTGCTGCCCCGCGACCGCAGCGCCAGCCTGCAAAGCTGGGCGCTGACCTTTACCGGGGGCGTCTATATCGGCTGGCTGCTCAGCGCCTTCATCCTGCTGCGCCAGATCGATACGCCCATGCGCGCTGGGTTGCTTGCCCCCCTCGGGATCCCCCCGGGCGCGGCATGGCTCTTTCTCGTACTCGCCATCACCTGGATCCAGGATAGCGCCGCCTATTTCGTGGGCCGCGCCTGCGGTCGCCACCTCATGGCCCCAATCCTCAGTCCAAAGAAGACGTGGGAGGGTTTCGTAGGCGGAATGGTGGCCTCGATTTTGACGGCCCTGGTGGCCGTGCCGCTGCTTGGATTGCCCATCAGCTTGCTGGCCGCCGGGCTGATCGGAGCCGCCGCTGGCATCGCTGGCCCCATCGGCGACCTAGGCGAGTCATTGGTCAAACGCCAGATGGGGGTCAAAGACTCGGGCAACTTGATCCCCGGCCACGGCGGCATTCTTGACCGGATGGACAGCCTGCTCTTCACGGGGCCGGTGGTCTATTACGGGGTGCTGCTGGGCCTCGTCTTCTCTTGACGCTGATCAGCTGATTGGTTACACTGTAGAGAGATCGGGCGGCGGGCCTGTACCCGCCGCCCGAGCGTTGTATAGTGTCGGAGTTTGCTATGCACATGTTGCTTTTTGGCCCTGCTATCGTCGCTTTGCAGCAGGCCACCGAACCGGGCGGCGCGAACCCGCTGCTCGGTATCGCTGCGTTCTTGCTCATGCTCGGCATCCTTGTGGTCGTCCACGAGCTTGGTCATTTCCTCACTGCGATCTGGATGGGGATTAAAGTGGAGGAGTTTGGAATCGGCTACCCGCCCCGTGCGCTCGTTCTCCACGAGCGCAACGGGGTCAAATATACGCTCAATTGGCTGCCCCTGGGTGGCTTTGTGCGCTTCGCCAATAGCGACGACGGCGCGCAAGATGCGCTGTATGGCGCTGGTGGCAGCCTAGCGGCGGCCCCGCCCTGGCGCAAGATCGCCGTCATGGTCGCTGGCCCCCTGATGAACCTGTTGCTCGCCATGCTGATTTTCACCACGATCTTTACGGCGATGGGCGTCCCCACCCCTACCGGCAACCAACAGATCAGCCAGATCTTTGCCAGCACACCTGCAGCCCAGAGCGGCCTACAGGCCGATGATATGTTGCTTAGCCTCGCCGGACAAACCGTGAGCAACCCGCAAGTGATCGGTGAAGTTGCCAAAACCAACACCGGCCAGCCGGTTGCAGCGGTGGTTCAACGCAATGGTCAGACGCTAACCATTCTGCTCACGCCTGGCCCCTGGACGGATCCCAATGGTACAGCGCATGCGTCCGGCTTCGGCTTCAGCTACACCCCCGAGGTCATCCAGGAACGTGTCGGGCCGCTCCAGGCGCTCGGTTATGGCGTCACCTACAGCCTCGATCTCACGGGCCGGATGCTTCAAGGGCTGGCTGGGCTACCTGGGGCGATTCTTGGCATCTTCTCGTCTACCGCCTCACCCGACGGTCAGCCGATTGGCCCGGTCGGCATCGCACGGGCCACCGGCGAGGTTATCCAGCAGCCCGGAGGCTTCATGGCCTTCTGGAATCTGACCGCTGTGCTTAGCCTGAACCTCTTCCTGCTGAACCTGCTGCCCATCCCGGCGCTCGATGGTAGCCATATTATCTTCTCGCTCATCGAGTGGCTCCGTGGCGGCAAAAAGGTGCCCCCCGAGAAGGAGGCGCTGGTTCACGCGATTGGCTTTATGGCCCTGATGGGCCTGATGCTGCTCATTACAGCCAATGATGTCATTCACGCTTTTCGCGGGACGCCCGTGCTGGGCGGGGGCTAAGACAAGGTTTCAGGTATCGGGTTTCAGGTTTCAGGCCCAGCGCATAACAAGCGCGACGGGACGTGAGCGGCGTGAAGCCGGGGTGGGGATCTGTGCTATGATATTTGCGCGCAGCGATGTAATTGTTAAGCTCGAAGAGTGCCTAGACGGACGGATCAGCGCCGCGACCCTCGCCACATGGGCTTTTGACCGATTCTACGCCGTTGAGCAGGAAGCGCTTACGGTAGACGCGGGTGACGGCGATGTGATCGCCGAGGTACTCGACGCCCTTATGTTCGCCGACGATCCGAGCTTTGCGCTGGACGAGACCGACCTCCGACGGCTGATCGTCCGGCTTCAAGAGCCATGAAAATTCGCCCGCACCCACGCATGACCGGAATCATTATCGGCGACGAGGTCTATTCCCACCCCCATAAGATCTTCGCCCGCGTAGCCGACATCTTTCCTGCGGCGGTTTGCGTCAAGATCGGCATCCTCTCAACCGAAGAGCCGATGGAGATCACGCAAGACCCGCAGCTTTGGCGTGCCGATGATATTGAAAATCTCTCGGTCTGTCGCTATTGCGGCAGCCGCGAAGATATTCACACCGTTATCGATACCGGCATTCCCTTTCGCGTCTGCTCCACCTGTAGCTCGGTCGCCGACGAACCCGCCCCGCTACCGCCGTTGGCGTGAGGCCGCCGCCAGCCGTGGTGCCTCGTGAATGGGGCACCGCTTGCGTGTGCCCGCCGACACACGCACTTAGACAAGGTTTCAGGTGCCGGGTTTCAGCTTGACCGTTCGTAGTATGGGCTTTAGCCCATTGCGGTGGCTTATACGCGGCTGAAGCCGCTCCTACGAACCACGCAAACGGTAAAGCCCTCGCGAACCTTGTCTTACCCCCAAGCAGTAGCGAAGCGTGTCCCGCCGGATGTCATCTCGGTGCCACTGGCCGCCGGGCCGTTGGGTACGCAGCATGACAAGACTCTTCGCAGCGTGACTTCTGCGGTCTTGCCTCAAACCATTCTATGCACATCCTTTTCCTCGCACCCTATCAGCCCTACCCGCCGCGTGGCGGCGGCTCGCTGCGAATCTACAATTTGGCCCGTGGTCTGGCGGCGCATCACGAGGTGAGCATCCTGGCCTTCGTGCCTGATCAGGCCGCCGTGGATGCGCTCGCCCCACTGCGCGAGCTGTGCCACATTGCTACGGTGTGGGCGGTGCCGCCGCGCTCGCTGGCCCGCCGTGCGCTCGACACGCTCAGCGCGTCCCGGCCCGATATGGCGCTACGCAGCGCCAGTCGCGCCTATGCCGAAGCCCTGAGCCGGATGCTCGCCGCCAACAGGTACGACGTGGTGCAAGCCGAGAGCCTTGAAATGGCTGGCTACGCGCTACGCGCTCGTGGCCTGGGGCCGCGCCTCGTGCTTGATGAATTTAACGCCGAGTACTTGCTTCAGCGCCGTGCGGCGCTGGTTGACCTGCGCCAGAGCCTGCGGCTGCGCCCACGCGCCTTGGCGGGCGGCCTCTACTCGCTTGTCCAGTGGCAGAAGTTGGCACGCTACGAGGCGCGGATGCTACGCGCCTTCGACCGTGCACTGGTCGTCTCTGAAGAGGATCGTGCGACCCTCGCCCGCCTCGTGCCCGAGGCTGCGGCGCGGCTGGCCCTGGTGCCGAATGGCGTGGATACGACGTATATGCGACCGGGCGCAGTGCGTGGCAGCTTGGGGCCTGCGACCATCGCTTTCACCGGCACGCTCGACTATCGGCCCAATCTCGACGCCCTGCGCTGGTTTGTGGCGGAAATTCTGCCGCTGATTCGGCAGCGCCAGCCAGCGGCGCGGCTCCTAGTGGTGGGCCGCGCCGCTGGCGAGGCCGTCCTGTCACTCGCTGGCGAGGCTGTCGAGATCGTCGGTGAGGTGGCCGAGGTCGCGCCCTACATCAACGGCGCGGCGATTTACGTGGTGCCCATGCGCTTCGGCGGCGGCTCGCGCCTGAAGCTGCTGGAAGCGCTGGCGCTGGAGGCGCCGGTGGTCAGCACCTCGATGGGTGCCGAGGGTCTGGTCGGTCTACGCGACGGCGAGCACTTGTTGGTCGCCGACAGCCCCCGCGCCTTTGCCGACGCGGCCCTACGCCTGATGGACGACCCCGCGTTGGGCCGTCACCTTGGCGCCGCCGGTCGCGCCCACGTGGTCGCCCACTACGACTGGTCAGCGGCGATCCCGCTGCTTGAGCGAGCGTACGGGATTGAGTAGAGATTGTAAACCCCCCTCGCCCTGAATGGGCGAAGGGGGTTTACAGGGCCAGTGCAATTCGGCCTTCGTGAACTTCGTGCGCTTCGTGGTAAAAACCTGCCGCGCATTTCCGCCGACGTGTCCCATGCCCGCCAGCGCAGCATCTACCGCCCGAGGCGGCGCTTCAGCTCGGCGGTGAGCAGCGGCAGCACGTCGTTGACATCGCCAACCAGCCCAAGGGTCGCCACGCGGAAGATCGGCGCGTCCGGGTCTTTGTTGATCGCGACGATGTTGCGGCTGGTACGCATGCCGGCCAGGTGCTGGATTGCGCCTGAGATCCCGGCGGCAATATACAGCTTGGGGCTGACGGTCTTGCCGGTCTGGCCGACCTGATGCTCGTACGGCACCCACCCGGCATCAACCACCGCACGCGAGGCGCCATACGCGCCACCGAGCGCTTCGGCGACGGCGGGAATGAGCTTGTAGTAGTTGTCCTTGTCGCCCAGGCCGCGCCCGCCGCTGATGATGATCGCCGCGTCGGTCAGGTTGACGACACCCGACTTGGGGGCCACGCTCGTGACCTGGGTGCGAATGGTGGTGGCGGGCAACGCCAGCGCCGTAACGGTGCCGCCACTCGCGCCATCCGCAGCCTCGGCGAAGCTCTGCTTGCGGACGAGCGCGACTACCAGCGTGCCGGGGGTGAAGCTGTACGTGTTGACGACGTTGCCGCCGTGGGACGGGCTGATCGCGGTGATGGCGCCGCCCGCGACTTGCAGGTCGGTGACATCCACGGCGAGACCAGCGTCGAGGTCGGCGGCGAGGGCGGCGCCGAAATCGCGGGCCTGGAAGCTCGCACCGGCGAGGACGAGCGCGGGCTGCGCGGCGGCGACGGCGGCCTGTGCGGCGGCCACATAGCCATCGGTGGTGTAGACAGCCAGCGCCGGGTCAGTCACCGTGTAGACCGTCGTGGCACCAAGGGCCACGACCTTCGCGGCCACTGTGCCCGCCTGTGCGCCAATCACGACCGCGCTGAGTGGGCCACCGAGGGCGGCGGCCAGCGCTTGACCCTGGCCCAACAGCTCACGCGAGATTGCGGCGACCTCGTCGCCAACCTGCTCGATGAAAACAAGAACGCCTGACATACGGGTCTCCTGCTAAATAATCTGGCTCTCAAGCAGCGTATCGACCAGCTTCTTGACCTTGGTGGCCGTGTCGGGGCCGTCGATCAGCGCGCCCTTGGGGCGCGGTGGCGGCGGCACGCGCTTAGTCACGGTGGAGGCAGAGGTTAGGCCGGTCACGCCCAGGTCGGCGGCGTTCCAGACGGGCGGCTCGATCTTGGTGACGCGCTTAATCTTGAGCAGCGAAGGGTAGCGCGGGCTGTTAATGTCCTTGATCACGCTCAGCACGGCGGGCAGCGCGGCGGAGACTGTCTCGACCATGGTTTCAAGGTGGCGCTCGGCGGAAACCCGCTTGCCCGCCGGGTCAACCTCAAGCACCTTGCCGACGTAGGTCACCTGGGGCCAGCCCAGGGCGCGGGCCAGGGCCGGGGCGAACGCGCCGCTCTCGTCATCGGTGCTGTTGCGCCCAGTTAGGATCATGTCTACATCGCCAAGCTTCTTGACGGCGGCAGCCACCACCTTCGCGGCGGCTAAGGCGTCGAGGTTGGCGAACGCAGGGTCGCTCAGCAGCAGCGAGTCGGTGGCGCCCATCGCTAGGGCGCGGCGGATCTGCTCGACCCACGTATCGGTGCCCAGTGAGAGGATCGTGAGCTTGCCGCCGTGCTGCTCATTCCAGACGAGGCCCTCCTCGATGGCGTACTCGTCGAACAGGTTCATAATCTTCTCGATCCCGTCGGCGTTGACGCTCAGGTCAGGGTTGATTTTGACCGAGTTATCGCGGGGGACCTGTTTCAAACAGACCAGGATGTGCATAGCAGTTCCTTCCATCAAGTGAGCGGATGATCGCGACGGTGGCGCGATTGTAGCACTTTTTTGGAGGAACATACCGTCGGCTGGTGATTGCGACGTTCGGTTGCCGCGCACCTTGCCCCTCACCCCCGGCCCCTCTCCCTCACGGGGGAGAGGGGAGATTCCGCAGCAGGCTGCGTTCGGCTCCCCCTCTCCCGATCAGAGAGAGGGGGCTGGGGGGTGAGGGTTGGCGCGGCAACAAGATGTTGCAACCTTGCATGCCGTCGGCAACTATATTGACAACCTTCAATCTATATGCTATCCTCTGGCCGAGGAGCACGACGATGGACGAGACGCTTGAGTTGACCGAACGGCGCGTGACGGGCTGTTGCCGCCCTGCGCTTGCGCCGCGCCTTGACGCCGCAGCGGCCAAGCGCCTAAGCGACGACCTGAGCATCCTAAGCCACCCCATGCGGCTCCAGATCCTCGATTTGCTCGCTCAGCGCGACGGCCAGATCTGTGTCTGCGACCTAGAGGCGGCCCTGCCCGTCAAGCAGCCCACGGTCTCGCACCACCTGAAGTTGCTGCGCGAGGCCGGGCTGATCGACAGCGAGCGCCGTGGCCTCTGGGTCTATTACATGATTCGCTGCGAGGCCGTTACCGCGCTGCGCGACCGCCTGCTTACTCAGCTTGATGCCCTGCGCTGACCGCGCCCAGCGGGGCGCCCAGCGTTTTCTTTTGGGCTGTGTATCGAAGTTCGTCAATACAAGGAGACCGACGATGAGCCAGTCAGTTCAGGACTCGACCGCCATCAAGGCTGCTGTCCAGAAGCACTACGGTGATGCGATTACGCTTGCTGCGACGAAGAGCTGCTGTGGCACCGCATCCAGCACATGCTGTAGCGAGCCAAGCACCGAACTGACGCTGCACGGTGCCGAGGCGCTGGCGACCCTGCCCGAAGGTGTGGTCACCGCTTCGTTCGGCTGCGGCAACCCGCTGGCCCTGGCGAGCTTGGCCCCCGGCGAGGTCGTACTCGACCTTGGCTCGGGCGGCGGCCTTGAGGTGCTACTCGCCGCCCAGCGCGTCGGGCCGACGGGCTACGTCTACGGCCTCGACATGACCGACGCCATGCTTGAGGTCGCCCGAGGCAACGCGGCTAAGGTCGGGGCGACCAACGTCGCCTTCCTCAAGGGCGAGATTGAGGCCATTCCGCTGCCTGACCAGACGGTGGATGTGATTATCTCGAACTGCGTGATTAACCTCGCCCCCGACAAGGGCCAGGTGCTGAGTGACGCCTTCCGGGCGCTCAAGCCGGGTGGGCGCTTCTCGGTCTCCGACATTGTCTTCGATGGCGAGTTGGCCGAGCTGCCCGTCAGCGAGGCGGAGCTACGCGCCGCGCTGAGCTGGGCGCACTGCTTTGCCGGTGCGCTGACGATGCGCGAGTACCGCACGCTGCTAGAGGCGGCAGGCTTCGAGCGCGTGCGCCTGGAAGTCACCCAGCGCTACACCGTCGCCGACCTCCAGAGCTATAGCGCGGGGGCCGAGCTGCTGGCCTCTTTCCCTGCCGAGACCGTCGCGGCCCTGGACGGGCGCGTCACGAGCTGCGCCATCACTGCATGGCGGCCTGCGTAGTGCGCGGGTAGAGCCGCCCAGGCGGGGCGGCTCTACCTCATGGCGGTTGCACCGTCGCCTGCCGGGGGGCTGAAGCCCCCGGCTACGCGGTACGAAGCCCGCCTACGCGGGCTGAACGAGCCTGCGAAGGCGGGCTTCGCAAAACCTAGCCGGGGAAGCCCCCCGGCGGGCGACGATGCCTGAACCCCTGAACCCTTCCCTACCCCAACGTACTATGCTGAGCGGTGCCGGACTATCTGGCCCCGCCTCTCGCTCCCTCCCGCCTGATTCGCCCCAGATGCGTCCCTCGTTGCGACCTCCGCCACAGCGCAAAAGCTTACGCCTTCAAGACCTACCGTGGCATCTCAGCGAGGTTTTTATGGCTGAGTCTCCTCGTAGACTGTCTCTATCAGTCCCGGGTGGTGGTGAGGTGGTCAGAGACCTGGTGGCATTGACCACGAAGCGAAGCGTGCACCCCCACCATCCAGGGCAGACCCAAGGTTGAACCGTATCGAGCGGCGCTGACCGCGTATCACGAGGCAAACCGTGGTCTGCCCCGGTGACTGAATCTTCGGATAGCCACAATGGAGGTGTGTGATGGCAAACCAACCGCTCCTTCCCTATACGCTCTTTGTGGGCGTGGACATTGCCGCTGCTGCCGCCACCCGCCGCCGGTCGCCTCAGCCTGGAGGCCCGCGCCGAGGGGGCAACGGCGATCCTCGACCTTGTCGTCAGCGGCGAAGATGGACGCCTTGCCACGGGCGCCAGCATCGAGGGGCGCCTGCTCGACCCGGCGGGGCAAGCGACGAGCCTGCGCTTCACGCAAGTGGGGGTGGGCCGCTACCGGGCTGTAGTTCCCGCCGACATGCCTGGTGCCTACCTGGCCCAAGTGGCGGCGCTTGACCAGGATGGACAAGCGCTGGGCACCGCACGCGGCGGCCTCGTCGTGAACTTCTCGCCCGAGTATGGCGCGAACGACACCGGGCCTGCGTTGCTC
>CAIWXH010000414.1 GCA_903916565.1 uncultured Oscillochloris sp.
CCTGGGCCGAGGGGCGCTGCAACAGCAAAGAGGCGGGGATCGGCTACCCGACGCCAGTGGGCAGCTATCCCGACGGCGGTAGCCCCTGCGGTGCCCTGGACATGGCAGGCAATGCCTGGGAGTGGTGTGCGACCCGCTGGCACAACAACTATCCGGGGCGCCGCGCTGAGGTGGAGGATCACGTTTATAACGTACTCTCGTGGTGGGTCGAAACCCGTACCATTCGTGGTGGTTCATACTACAACACAAGAACGGGCGTGCGCGGGGCGTACCGCGACCTCACCGTCGCGCGCTACCGCTACAACAACATCGGCTTGCGGGTCGCCAGTCATTCTCTCCGGATCGATTCTGGTTCCTGATTCCTGTCTTCTGTGTTCTGCTGCGGGGAAGCCCTGCCCGCGCGTAGCGCGGGATCGCGATTTTTTTGGGAGGTAGGGATGCCGAAAAGCTATAACCACCTGTTCCCACAGCTTGCGAGCTTCGCGAATTTGCACGCCGCCTGGGAGGCGGCGCGGCGTGGCAAGCGGCGGCGGCCCGACGTGGCCGCCTTCGAGCGCCACCTTGAGGTCAACCTGCTCCAGCTAGAGCAGCAGCTTCTCGACGGCAGCTACCGGCCAGGGCGCTACCGCTCATTCTTTATCCGCGAGCCGAAGCGGCGTAAAATCAGCGCCGCGCCCTTCCGCGACCGGGTCGTGCATCACGCGCTGGTGCAGGTGATCGGCCCGATCTTCGAGGCCCGTTTCTCGGCGGCGTCGTACGCCTGCCGGGTGGGCAAAGGCACCCACCGTGCCGCCGATCAGGCCCAGACGTTGCTGCGCCGCTACCCCTATGTGCTCAAGGCCGACGTGGCCCAATTTTTCCCCTCCATCGACCACGGCGTACTCGCGGGCCTGCTCGCTCGCCACATCGCCTGTCGGCGCACCCTGGATCTGTGCCGACGGATTATGTCCAGCGGCGACGGCATCCTCGCCAGCGAGTATACGCTGCGGCTCTTCCCCGGCGACGACCTGTTCGCCGCGCTGCGCCCGCGTGGCCTGCCCATCGGCAACCTGACCAGCCAGTTCTGGGCCAACGTCTACCTCAATCGCGTGGACACGCTGCTCCAGCGCGAGCTGCGCCTGCCCCATGTGCGCTACTGCGACGACATCCTGGTCTTCGCCGACACGAAAGCCACGCTGCACGCCGCTCTCGCCGCCCTGCACGAGCAAGCGGCGCACCTGCGCCTGACGCTGCACTCGGTCAAGACCCGGCTCTACACCGCCGACGAAGGCGTCGAGTTTGTTGGCTACCGGCTGTTCCGTGACCATCGGCGGCTGCGACGGGGCAACGTGCGCCTGTTTGTGCGTCGGCTGCGCCGCCAGCAACGGGCCTACCAGAGCGGCCAGATCGCAGCTACGCAGGTGCGGGCCTCGCTCCAAAGCTGGATCGCCCACGCGAAGCACGCCGACACCTATCGTCTGCGCTCGCGCCTACTGCGGGCGCACCCCTTTGCGGCGAGGCATGGCGTATGAGCGGCGAGTCCCCGATTTTCACCCAGACCTACGACCTCCTGCGCTGGCTGCTGCCACTGGTGGCGCAACTGCCGCGTGAGCATCGCGGCGGACTGGCGCGGCGCATCCCCGAGACGGCGTTCCAGTTTCAACATCTGCTTATCGCCGCGACCAAGCAGCCCGCGCAGACGGCAGCGCTGCTCCGTGAGGCTGACAGCGCCTTGGGCGAGCTGCGGCTTTTGCTGCGTCTTGCCCGTGACCTACAGATTCTCGCCTTCAAGCCCTACGAGGAGGGGGCGCGGCGCACCAGCGCGCTTGGCCGTCTGCTTGGCGGCTGGCTGCGGGCGCTGGAATGAGCTATCCCCGGCCTAACCGCCGTGCGATAGAGGGGCCAGCCGACCCACCTGCGGGTGGCGCGGCGGAAGGGTCTTCCGCCGTGGAACGTGCGCGGGGCGTACCGCAACAACAACAACGCGCGCAACCGCAACAACAACATCGGCTTGCGGGTCGCCAATCATTCTGCGGGTCGCCGGGGCCAGACGGGATCGTCGCTTACGGGCGGCGGTGCGGCCCCCGCGAGAGAATGACAGGCTGGTTCCTGGCTGGGTGGTCTCGCCACCCAGCCGAAGACAAACCGCCCCTCCCCCCGCCAGTAGGCGCACGCCGAACGTCGGGATGGGGCCAGCGAGCCACGGTCAGGCGTGCTGCACGCAGGGCACGCCGTCGTGGCTGAAATGTAGCGAACACGGTATGGACAGGACAGCCCGATGACCCAGCCGCATAATCCCTTTACGCATACCGGCTTTCTGCGCCTCCACCACCCGCTTTTTCGCGGGCCAGAGGAACTGTTGGCGCGCCTGGAGCGCGATTGTCTTGACGCCCGCGACTATTTCCTCATCCTCTA
>CAIWXH010000415.1 GCA_903916565.1 uncultured Oscillochloris sp.
CGTGCCGACGCCCGCGCCCGTGCCGACGCCGACGCCGACGCCGACGCCGACAGCTCAAGGGTGAGTGCCTAAGCCCAATACCTTTCAAATAAGGACTGCCGCCGCCCAGCCCTCACCCCCTGCCCCCTCTCCCGCTCAGGGAGAGGGGGAGTCGAACGCATCCTACTGAGGAATCTCCCCTCGCCCCGTGAGGGAGAGGGGCCGGGGGTGAGGGGCAAAGGCTGGTGCCGGCGCGGCATGGCCTCTTTACAGTTTTGGTACTTGCAGCGCTTGTTGCTGCACTCGGCCTGACACCTGACACCTGACACCTGACACCTGACACCTGACACCTGACACCTGACACCTTGTCTAGCCAGCCCGAAAGGAGCCGCTATGGCGCGCTGGGATGAGCCAAACTACGAGGATGTGCGCTGGGATCACGGGGCCGCCGCCGATGTCATCGGTGCCCTGCAGCGTACGGCAGCCGAGGTCGAGCAGGTGGTTGCCGAAGGTGAGCAAGCGGCCCACGTCGCCATGCTGCTTTGGCAGGGGTTGCATTTCAGTGACTTCGTCACGCGCCGGGGCGCACTCAGCACCGAGGGGCGTAATCTGGCCGCCGATTGTCGCGCTGCCGCCGCCGCTGTCGCCGCCGCCGATGAGCGCGCCCGCGCCGAGCAGGCCCGCCGCGTGCGCGCCCGCGAGGAGCGTGAGCGCGAGGAGCGCGAGGAGCGTGAGCGCGAGTATAGGCGTGAGCGAGCGAGGTCCCATGCGTAACCACGGCTTTAATCGCCCACCACGGGTACGCCCACGCTGGCCCGCCGAGCGCATCGATCTGCCTGAGCCGCCCGCGCCCACGGAGCCGGGTCGGGCCGACTGGCTGGCGCTGCTGACGCCTCTGGCGGGTGCCGCCGTCTTCGCTGGCGCGGCGAGCTTCAGCGGCAGCAATCCGCTGCTGATCGCCCTGCCCACCGGCGCGATGGCGCTCCTCGGTATCGGCGCAGGGCTGCTGAACCGCCGGGGCGCCGCCCGCCGCGCCGCCGATACCTACGCTGAGCATCGCGCCCTCTTCGAGGATCAGCTTGAGGTTGGCCGCGCCCGCCTGCGCCACCTGCACGAGCAGGAGCGTGCGGCTCGGGTCTATCTTGGCCCAGACCCAGGCGAGCTGCTGCTGATCGCCGGGGCTGCCACGGGCGAGGCCGCTCCCGAGCCGCGCCTCTGGGAGCGCCGCCTGACCGATGATGATTTTCTCGACCTGCGGGTCGGCGCGGGCAATCTGCCTGCCGCCAGCCAAGCCCATGTGCCGCCCACCACCCCCGGCGGCAGCGTAGACCGACGCCTCTACCGTATGGCGGCGGAATACGCCACGTTGCGCCAAGTGCCGATTTGTGTGCCCCTTGGCAGCCTTGGCTCGCTGGGCATCGCCGGGCCGCGTACCACCGTGACGGCCTTGGCCCGCGCTATCGTCTGGCAGGCCGCCGTCATGCACGCCCCCGCCGACTTGCGCTTGGCCGCCCTCGTCAGCCCGGAGGCCGCCGACCAGTGGGAGTGGCTGCGCTGGCTGCCGCATACCATGCCCCTTGGCAATGACTCCGCCCCCGGTGCCCGCATGCTCGCTGGTACGCCTGCGACCGCCGCCCGCCTCGCCAGCGATTTGCTCGATCAACTGAGCCAGCGCCGCGAGTTGGTGGCCCGTTCAGCCGCCGCCACGCTCCCCGCGCCCCGCGTCCTGATGCTGGTTGACGGCGCCAGTCTGCCCCAGACCTATCCCGCGATTGTCGAGATTTTGCGTCACGGTGCGCCCTTGGGGATGACGGCGCTGTTGGTCGTGCCGTCGTGGCCGCAAATCCCCGAGGCGTGTGGCGCGATGCTCGATCTCGATGAGGCTGGCGCCCGTGTCGCGCCCGCTGGTGGGCAGTGGCCGCGTGAGCGCTTCACGCCAGATGCGGCTGACCTGGGCGTGAGCGACCAACTGGCCCGCCGTCTCGCCGGCATCCGGCTGCTTGAAGGCGGCGGCGCTCAGGATATTCCCCGCGCTGTGCGCCTCTTCGACCTGCTGGGCGTCACGGGTGAGGCCGAACTGGTGCCCCCGCGCCGCTGGGCCGAGCCGCCGGTCGGCGCGTGGCACCCCGATGTGCCGATTGGCGCGGGCGCTGACGGGGCGCCGGTCTATCTCGATCTGAACGAGGGTCGCCACGGGCCGCACGGCATTATCGCCGGGGCCACGGGTGCCGGGAAGAGCGTGCTGCTCCAAAGCATTATCGCCGCCGTGGTCGCCACGCACGCCCCCGAGCGCCTGCAACTGCTGCTGATTGACTTCAAGGGCGGGGCCGCGCTGATGCTGTTCGCCCCGCTGCCCCACACCGCCGGGCTGGTGACCGACCTCGAAGGCCGTCTGGCCGAGCGGGCGATGACCGCGATTAAGAGCGAGCTGCGCCGCCGTAAGAGCTTGCTCAAAACGACTGCCACCGCCCAAGGGGCCAAGGTCGAGAACATCACCGACTACCGCGCCCTGGCCGCCCGCAAGCATCTGCCGCCGCTGCCCAACCTGCTGATTGTCGTGGACGAGTTCGACGAGCTTGCCCGTGGCAACCCCGAGTTTGTCGCCGAGCTGATTCGCGTCGTCAAGCAAGGGCGCTCGCTAGGCGTCAGTCTGCTGATCGCCACCCAACAGCCTGCCCGCGCCGTCACCGACGAAATTCGCAGCCAGCTCACTTATTTCATCGCTCTTCGTTTGGGCGCCGCCGAGGACAGCCGCGAGATGCTGCTCAAGCCCGACGCTGCCTTCCTGCCCACCGACCTGCCGGGCCGCGCCTATATGCGCGTCGGCGGCGATGCGCGTCTGCTCCAGGTGGCCCAGGTGACGCGGGCCTATCAGCCGCCAGACGCGGCGGGCACCGCTGGCCCACGGGTCAGCTTCTTGCGCGACGGGCACGAGCAGCCCATTTTGCAGGTGGCGCCCCAGGCCAGCGCCCGCCACGAGACGGATCTCGACGTGCTGGTGCGGGCGCTCTGCGCCGCCGACGCGGCCCGTGGCCCCGCCTTCCCTGGCTGGCAGCCGCCCCGCATCTGGCAGCCGCCGCTGCCCCCACGCTTGGCCCTTGCGTCGGTAAGCCCCGTGGTGCCGCCCGAGGTCGCCTGGGCCGCGCCCGTCGGCAGTTGGCTGCGCCAGCCAATCGGCCTGCTCGATGTGCTTCAGGAGAGTCGGCGCGAGCCGTTTGTCGTCGATCTGACGGCGGGCCACCTGGCGGTCATTGGCGCACCGGGCAGCGGCAAGACCACCTTCCTCCGCACGCTTGTCCTTGGTCTGGCCCTGCGCCACGCGCCGCGTGACCTCTGGTGCTACCTGATTGACGCGGGCGGCCAAGGGCTCAGTTCGCTGGCGGGGCTGCCGCACGTCGGCGCGCATCTGCTCGCCCGCGAAGGCGAGCGCGTGCGCCGTCTGGTGCGTATGCTCGACGCCACCATCGCCGAGCGCCAGGAGTTGCTACGCGCCGCCGATGCCGCCGATCTGCCGACCTACCGGGCGCGCACCGGCACCAGCCTGCCCGCCATCCTGCTTGTAATCGACAAGCTCGCGGTCTTGCGCGAGGAACTGCTCGACCCGAGCGGCAACGAGGTGATCATTGACGATCTGGTGCGAATCGCCCGTCTCGGGCGCCCGTTCGGCATCCATCTGGTAATTAGCGCCGACCGGGGCGCCGATCTCACTTACCGGCTGCTGGCGCTGGTCGAGGCCCGCGTGGCCCTGCGTCAGCCGGAGTTGCACGACTACAACGATTTGCTTGGCACCCGCGTGAGCGCCCAGATTCCCGCGACGCTGCCCGGTCGCGCCCTAGTCGCGCACGCCGACTATGGCCCGCTTGAGCTTCACGTCGCCCTGCCCGCCCTCACCGTCGCCACCGGCTCGGCGGAAGATGAGGCCGCCGCACTTGAAGCCGACCTGACCGACGATGTGCGCGAGACGGTTGCGGCGCTGACCGCGACCTGGGCCAGCGTGCGCGGTCAAGCCACTGGCGACCCGCCGCCCGTCGCGCTGCTGCCCGGCCTCGTTCCGCTCGCCTCGCTGGAAACCACGCACGCCCCGGCGCTCGACGGCCTCGTGGCACCCATCGGGCGCGAGCATCTGACCCTCGGCACGGCCTGGCTGCGCCTCGGCGCTGAGACGCCCAACGCCCTGGTTGTCGGCCCGCGTCGGAGCGGCAAGACGGCGGCGCTGCTCACTCTGGCGCACGGCCTGGCGGTGCGCCACAGCCCAGCGGCGCTGCGCCTCTACATCCTCGACGGGCCACGGGCGGCGCTGCGAAGCCTACGCGAGCTGCCGCATACCGCCTGCTACGCCGCCGACGAGCCGGGGGCCGCCGCGCTGGCCGAGGCGCTGGTTGGCGCACGGGGCAGCGGTGACGTAGCCCGGCGGCTCATCCTCGTTGATGACTACACGCTCTGTCGCGAGCGGCTGCGCGGCCAGCTTGTCCAGAACTACGGCGGCCCGCCCAACCTCTCCGACACCCTCTGCGAGATCGCCCAAGTTGGCGGCCAGTACGGCGAACACCTCGTCGTGGCGACAGGCAGCACCTACGCCGACGACAACCTCCTGCGTACCCTCGACGGCGGGCGGGCGGGCCTCATCCTCTGGCCGGGGCGCTACGAGCCGGGGACGAAACTGCTCGGGGTCACGCTGCCCCTGCCCGACCAGCGGGGCACCGAGCAACCGCTTGGCCGTGCCCTGCTCGTCAGCGAGGACGAGCAGCAGCTTATCCAGATAGCGTTTGCGGGGGGATAGCTTTTTTTGGGGAGAGAACACCGCCCCCGTCCCAGCGCCCCCAACTTTCCTACAACGAACGGAACGACACCCCTATGCAACACCGCCAAGAGACGCTCACCGTCACGCTGCACTGGCTTGCCGAAACCGGCGAGCAGACCACCACCGTCGTCTGCGAGGACAGCCCACCGGCCCAACTGCTGCCCCTCTTCCTGCGCGGCTGCGGGCTGCCGCTCCGCGACGAGGCGGGGCAAGAGCGCCCCTACGCGCTGCGCGAAGGGGCCGCCAATGGGCGCATGTTGAGCCACGGCGAGCATGTCAGCGCCCACGGTGTACGAAGCGGCAGCCACCTGTGGCTTACCGAATGCGGCCCCAGCACGCGCCGCCGCTGCCTCCTGGGTCTGCCCGACGGCAGCGAGGCCGCGCTGCCCCGGCGCGGTGCCGCGCTAACCCGCGCCTGGCTGCTCCAATTGATGGCGCTCCTGCACCCCGAGGCCCACGAGCGCGAACTAGAACTATTGGCGCGGCGCGAGTCGCCCTTCAGCTACGTCTCGAAGCGCCCGCACTGCGCCGTTGTACCGTCGCCCGCCGGGGCGTGGACTGTCGCCACGAGCCGCGCCGATGTCGCCACCCTGCTCAACAGCGCCCGCCTCTACCCTGACGCACCCGAGCCATTGCGCGACGGCGACCGGCTCACGCTTGGCGACTACGGCCCCACGCTCATCATCAGCATGATCGAGGGGTAGGTCAA
>CAIWXH010000416.1 GCA_903916565.1 uncultured Oscillochloris sp.
AGGCCGAGCAGATCGCGGTTGACCTCGGCGATGGCCCGCTGCACCGCCGCGTCCGGCAGCGGGCCGTGGGCGAGCGGGAAGATCGTCGTCAGCACCACGCGTGCGCTCATCTCGCGGGCTTTGACGACCCCCGCCTCAATCGCCCTGCGGGTTGTGGTCACCACCTGCGCCATCTCGCGATGCCCCAGCGTGAGATCCGCCAGGTCGTTGACCCCCATCTGCACGACGACGATGTCTGGTCGCAGCGGCACGACGAGGGCGCTGAATCGCTGGAGCAGATAGCCCGACGATGCGCCGGGAACTCCCCGGGCGATGCACTGCACGCCTTCCATCTGCGGGACGACCCACCAGTCCGCACGCGAGTCGCCGAAGAAGGCGATGCGCCGTGGCGCGAGGGCTTGCTGATCCATTCGTGTTCTCCCGTGGCGATACATGATACGTGATACGGGCAATGGCTGCGGTCGCCCCCGCCCGCGCCGCACGTCAGCGCCGTGCGCCCCTGCCGCCCGCACGGGGCGGGCAGTGCGCCGCGCTGAGGGCGTCAATGCTCCGGGCAAGCGCATCGGGCGTGATCTGCGTCATCTCGCCCCATGTCGGGAACACCTCGCGCCCCTCCGCTGGCCCCAGCGCCACCGGCCCCGACCGCAGCACCCAGGCTGGCAGCCCGTGCCGACGTGTGACCTCGTACATCATTCGGGCGTAGTCGCCCAGGGTTAGGTCGCTGGCCTCGGCGAAGATCAGGAACGCTACCGGCGCTGCGCAAAAGGTGCAGGGGGCCAGCCGTGTCGCCACCTGGAGCGGCACGTCCGCCCGCACCCGCCCCGGGGTCAGCAGCCCGTCCACCAGCGCCCGCGCCGCCTCCCGATCCCGGCCCACCGTCGCCAGCCCGCGCTCCAGCGCCGCCAGCACCGGCTCCAGCAGCGCATGGCGCCGCATCGTCATCGGGTCGTCGGGGTGTCCCGCCACCGCCCCCTCAAGCCGCATGTGTTCCGCGTCCACCGTATGCAGCGCCGCCCGCCCGACCAGCCCCAGCTCCGGGTCGCGCACCTGGATCACGTAGCCGTCGGCGCTGACCGTCGCCTGCCCGATCAGGCCCGTGGGTGCCGATTGTGCGGTCGCCCTGGGCCTGGCCGCACGTGTAGACCTGTCCGCGCATCCCGTCGCGGGCGAGGTAGAGCAGCCTGACCCGCCGCTCGGGCATGAGCAGGGTGACGACGGCCTCATCGGCGGGGAGGTAGACCTGGCGGGCTATGTCGAGCAGCGCAAGCGCCTCGTCAGGCATGCCGGGGAGCGCGGCGGGCACCTGCGCGAAGGCGACGAGCCAGCCATGCGCTCCTTCCTCGTCGATGACGATCACGCCCCGGTCGTAGCCGACACGAAAGAGGTGCTGCCCCACGGCGGCGGCGCTTTGAAGAGTGACGTCAAGCGCGATCAGTCGCTGGGCATCGTTGCGTGGGCCGCGCAGGGCCGCCTGCTGGGCGGGCGTGAGCCGGAGCGCGCGCAGGTTCCAGTGGGCCTGGATCAGGCTGGTGATCTCCATGCCGTGGGAGACGGTCATCGCATGGCTCCTCTGTGTCTCATCGTGCGGCTTGGCCTATCATAGCAGGTGTTGGGCCTCGGTCTTGATCGCACGTCGGGCGCAGATGATGAGTCGGCGGAGCGCATCGGCGCGCTGTCCCACGAGACGGATCGACGATGGGGGACAGAGGTGCGGGCTTGCTCATCGCTGTCGCGCCCCACTGCATGGCGCGGGCTCGGGAATTGGTTGCGCTCCTAACAGAGGCACATCCCAAGTCGTAGAGAACTCGCAACCTGAGGTTTAAAATATGTTTTTTCAGTGGAATAGTAACACGTTGGTTTTTGTTGCATATTATGATCTACAGTACCATACAGCGGTGCCGCTCCTCCCTCCTACTCGTCACGGCACCCCCCCGAGGTGAATCCATGATCAGCGATCTCGCTACGCTCACCACTGCGGGAATTGCAGCGCTCAAGCAGGGCGATCACACGCAGGGACGATCACTGCTTATCGAAGCAGTCAAGCAGGAGCCTCGTAACCTCCAAGCATGGCTATGGCTCTCAGAGACGGCCATGAACGACGATGAGCGGCGCTACTGCCTCCAGCGCGTGCTGACCATCAGCCCCGATCATCCGGCTGCCCAGCGTGGGCTGAGCATGTTGGCGCACGTGCCGCCCTCATCTCCGGTCGGTGCCCCCCAGCTTGCCCAGGGGCCTGCGGTGCGTGAGATCCGCTATGCGGCAGCGGCGAATCCCACGCAGACGCCAGCATGGCAGGAGGTGATCGACACACCAACCGCTTCATCCCCACGGCCAATCCCCGCAGCATCAGCCAGCCCCACGCCGGCGCTGTCATCTCGCGCTCACCCTCCCCGCCATAGAGGTGCCACCCTTCTGTTTATCAGCGCTATCATCGTTGGCGTGATCGGCATCGGCGGCATGGGCGGGTGGATGCTGGCGCGACAGGCGGACTCCGGAGGGGCGATGGGCGCACTGGCCTTCTGGGCTCCCACGGTGACCCCCACCCCTACGGCAACCCCTGTCCCCACGGCAACCCCCGCCCCCACAGTAACACCACAGCCGACGTGTGCTGAGCTAGCCAGCGCCTATATTGATGAGATCAAACCGCTCATAGTCGAGTGGGATGATGCGGCATCTCTGGCGAACAGCACCGCACGTATCGCGCTGCCCCAGGTGATCCCACATCTCCAGCAGGTGCGCCGCCAGCTTGATAGGCTCACCCCCCCGGCCTGCGCACGTGGCGTGCATGGCCACCTTGTTAACGCGATGGACTACCGTTAGGACTTACGCAGTTGGCCTCACCTGCGGTAAGATGAGGCGATGAATGAACCCAAGGTGACGGATCTCGACGACATCAACTTCCTGCTCGCTGCGCCCCGGGTGGTCTCGTGTACCGAGGGGGCACGGGTGCAGCCGGAG
>CAIWXH010000417.1 GCA_903916565.1 uncultured Oscillochloris sp.
CTCCGGTAGTCGCCAGTGTACGAACTTGCCGAGGGCAGAGGGAGCGTGGTATGCTACGGGGGCGTAGCACACAAGTAAACAGATATTCACACAAGGCCCACTCAGCGCTTGGCGGCAAACGAGTGGGTTTTGTGCATGCTGGAGACCAGTATAGCATGGGGAAGTGTGATCTGCATGAGTATGGAACGACGAAATCCTCGTGAAAAAGAGAAGCAGCTAGAGGGGGTGACTGCGGATAGATGGTGTTGGCGAACTCCGTGTGCGCGACCTTCGCGCGAATCGTCCATACCCTCCCACAGGGAATTCGCGCATGTTCGTGAAGTGTGGCGGCGACAACCTCGCCAGTTGGCGCAGAACACTCGCAACGCGATTTCAAAACCAAAGCCGACCCGAAAAGCGCAGCACGGCTCCGGTGATAGGTTCGCCAAATCATACGGTCATGTCCACCTAGCCTATACCCTACCTCGGCGTCAGGAATCCCGGCAAAATGGCGTCAGAATAGGGTCGGTTTTGGGGCTGTCTGACAGTCGTCGCGGTGGGTCAAGACCCTGGCTTGACACATAGAGGAAGACGCGCCTGCGCTGCATCGCCTACGCCGCCCACTCCGCCGCACGGAGAGTCGCCTGCTCTAGCACGACCAGCGTGGCCCGCTCCTGCTTGTCGGGTGGGTAGCCGTACTTTCGTAGCAGGCGCTTCACCACAATGCGGAGCTTCGCCCGAGCGCTCTCTTTCAGGGTCCAGTCGATGGTTGCGTTGCGGCGCACCGTCTGCACCAGTTCGCGGGCGATGGCTTTGAGGGTCGCGTCGCCCAGCACCTGCACCGCACTGTCGTTGACCTCCAGCGCCTCATAGAAAGCCAGTTCGTCGGCGGTCAGGCCCAACTCTTCGCCGCGTTGCTCGGCGGCGCGCATCTCCTTCGCCAGCGCAATCAGCTCCTCGATGATTTGGGCCGTCTCGATGGCGCGGTTCTGGTAGGTTCGCAGCGAGCGCTCCAGCATTTCGGTGAATGAGCGTGCTTGCACTGCGTTGGTGCGCGCGCGCGTCTTGATCTCATCGGCCAAGAGCTTCCGCAACAGCTCGACCGCAACATTCCTCTGCGGAAGACCGCGCACCTCGGCCAAGAACTCGTCAGAGAGGATCGAGAGGTCGGGCTTTTTCAGGCCCGCTGCGGCGAAGATGTCGATCACTTGGTCGGGGGCAATGGCCTGGGCAACCAACTGGCGGATGGCCTGGTCAAGATTGTCGCCGCCAAACGGGCCGCTGCTGCCAGGGGTCTTGGCGATAGCCGCTTGAATCGCTTGAAAAAAGGCAACCTCGTCGCGGATACGGATGGCCTCGTCTTGCGGGACGGACAGGGCGAACGCCCGTGAGAGTTCCGCAACCACCTGGAGCAGGCGCTGCTTGCCGTCCTCCTGGGCCAGAATGTGTTCCTGGGCCAGCGGTAGCAGGGACAAGCGCTGAAGCGGCGTGCCGCTGGCCCACACCGACCAATCAAAGCCGTAGAACAGGCCGCAGCAGACCTCATGCTTCTCCAGCATGATCGCGACGGCATCCTCCTGGGCCAGCGCCGTCGCGCCTGTGCCGCCATTTTCGGTGTAATTGGTCATCGCCGCCCGGAGCGAGTCGGCGAGGCCAAGGTAGTCCACAATCAGCCCGCCCGGTTTGTTCTTGAAAACCCGA
>CAIWXH010000418.1 GCA_903916565.1 uncultured Oscillochloris sp.
GCACTGATGCGCGTGATCGCGGGTTCGCCAGAGCCAACCCGTTGCCGCCGCATCGCGTCATTAAAAATACCTTCCACACCTATGCGCCACGGTGTAGTTGTGGTGGACAATCTGCCGCGCCGTGTGCGCGTGCCTAGCTGTCCAAAGGGGACGGATAGCGGGCGCATCACGGGTGCAGGTTGGCCCATGACGAAACCGACACGACCTGCACCCGCAGCATAAAACAACAAAGCCGGCGCCCCTCACCTTTGGTGCCGCTAACCACAGAGCCGAGCGCATTCTACGTGCGTTCAGCCACGGGACAGGGGCAGCTTGGCGAAGAGCGCCGGCCATGGGAGTGGGCAAATTAAGCGGTGGCGGCGGCGGTCAGGCCGACGGCCTCGGCGTACTTCAGGTACGTATCAACACCGGCAACGACCACACGGGCCTCGATGGCGAGCAGTTCGATGCCGACGAGCGACACCCGTACCCACGCGTCAACGACGATGCCCTTGTCCAGGATGCGGTCGATCACTTCGGCGAGACTGCTGGAGGCGTTCACCTTTTCGATGGCCATGGCGGTTTGCTCTTTCTATCCGATGAGAGACTACAACGCTGAAACTTCAGACGAGGAGCTAGGCGGCGGCGGCGGCGGTTAGGCCAACGGCCTCGGCGTACTTCAGGTACGTATCGACGCCAGCGACGACCACACGGGCCTCGACCGCAAGCAGTTCGATGCCGACCAGCGACACGCGCACCCACGCGTCGACGACAATGCCCTTATCCAGAATACGGTCGATCACTTCGGCGAGACTGCTGGAGGCGTTTACCTTCTCGATGGACATGTTCGTGCATCTCCTTCCTGAATTGAAATCCGTGATCACATCGTACAGGTTGGCGCGAACCTTGTCTGTTAGGATTTACGTAGGATTGAGTTAGACATGTGTTAGTTTACGCGGAATATATGCGATAACGTTCCCTACTTTGGAATTGAATATGCCAGATAGCATACTGTCCGTATGGAGATCTCTGAGGTTTTTGGCGCATCTATCTCGACCCAAGCGCATCACTCACGCCTGGGCCGCACGCAACGGGGTCGTTGCTAACGCGACGGCGGCTTCCAGCGACAGGGTCTGCCCCTCGGCCCAAGCTGCGGCGAACTGACTGGCACCCAAGGCCGCCCACACGGCGGCTACCGTGCGACTATGCACCTGCCCAACGTAGGGGTGCGGAAATGGCCCAACCCAAATCGCGATCCGCAGAGCCTCGACGGCCCCGGCCAGCCGGGCCGCCCGCCCGTGATCGCCCACACCTACCGCCACCGCCGCCGCCCCGATGATGCCCAGCAGCGTCATCTGGCGCATCTCGCCACTAAGCTGTAGGCATTCAATAAAAAGCGCATGGGCACCGTCTATGTCGCCCGTCTCGTACGCCGTTGCCGCGAGATGCAGCAAGGCCCAAATACAGCCCCGCAGATCGCCCAAGGCGCGGCTCAACGCCAAACTCTCCTCCGCGATACCTCGTGCCTTAGCAAAGTCTTGGTCGGCCAGAGTATCGGAGGCGATATTGAGCAATGACCAGGCCACGCCTTGCTTGTAGCCCATCTCCCGCGCCAGGGTCAGACTCTCTTCGTGATGCGCCCGCGCCTTGGACAAATTCCCCTGGGCAACTTCTACCAACCCCAGGTTGATCAGTTGCCAAAAGCGTTTCTCGCCAGTCTCGCGGTACAGCGCCAGACTGTCGGCGTAGGCCACCTGGGCAGCGCTGTTGTCGCCCTGGTACCACGCGGCATCGCCACTGGCACCCAGCGCCCGTGCAAGGCCACAGCGGTCGCCCGTCGCCCGCCCAATCGCCGCAGCCTCCTCCAAGTAGGGCTGCGCCGCCGCATACGCGCCTTGGTCGATATACACGGCGCCAATAAGGGTCAGCGCAGCGCCAAGCCCCACCGCGTCCTCGGCCATGGCCCAGCCCGTACACGCTTGGCCCAGCCACTCCAAGGCCGCCCCATAGGCCCCGTGCAGGCGACAAATCCCAGCAAGACTCTGCTGACAGCGGGCCGCCCGTGCGAGGTCGCCCCCTTCAATGGCGTAGGCCAACGCCTCCCGATAGCGTGTCTCCGCCTGCTCCCATTGCCCCGTCAAGGTCAGCACTTCGCCAAGCTGAAGCAGCAGGTCTACCTGATCGGCGAGATCTTCCACCAGCGGAAGGATGCGCGTGTAGTGCGCCACAGCGGATTCGTTGGCGAAAACCGCGCTGGCCGCGTCGCCGGCCCGCCGCAGATATTCAATCTGCTTGGCCCGATTATCGCTGCGCCCGTAGTGAAATGCGAGCAGGTCGAGCAGCGACATCTCGGTGTAGGCGGCGGCCAGTTCGTGGGTTTCAAGAAAGGCCGCCAGTTGCTCGTGCAGCCTAGCCCGCGTCCCGTAGGGCAGACTCTCGTAGGCGACCTCGTGGATGACGATGTGCTTGAAGAGGTAGGTCTGCGCCAACTCGGCGTGTTCTAGCCGAATAAATTCCATTGACGCCAGCTCGCCGAGAATGGGCACGACCCGCATCAACTCACCCAGTTCGGGGTAGTAGCCGGTCAGCCAGTTCGCACGGAACTGCCGCCCAATAATGCTCGCCACCCGCAGCGCCGTCCGTTCGCCCGCCGTCAGTTGGTCGATCCGGCTGAGGATGAGCGTGTGCAGGCTCTCTGGCAGGGCGATCTGCGCGATGTCGGCGGGGTTGTAGGGGTTGAGGCCACGATCATGCAGGTAGTTCAGCAACTCTTCCAGATAAAACGGGTTGCCCTGGGCGCGACTGGCGAGACACTCAGTAAGCAGGGGCGGCACGCTGGCGCCACGGGCCGGATAAAGCTGGGCCAACCGCCCGCTGATGATCTGCTCACACTCGGCGGGCGACAGCTCGCCCAAAATAATTTGGGTGAAGCCGGGAAGCGCCTCCAGGCGCGTCGCAACCCGGCGCGGGAGCTGCGAGGGGCGATAGGTCACCACAAACAGCACCGGCAGCGCGGTCATCGCCCGGGCCAACTCCTCCAGCAGATCAAGCGAGAGCGCGTCGATCCAGTGGCAATCCTCAAGCACCAAGAGGGTATGGGTGTGACATACATCGACCTTCAGGCAATCCTCCAGCAGCGCGTGCAGCACCCGCTTGCGGTCTTGCGGGCCAAGCGTGTCCGTAAACGGATTGTCGGCGAAGGGCAAATTCAGCACGAGGCCCAAAAGGGGCAAAGCGTCAACCCGATCCACGGCCCGGTCTTCCAGTTCGCCCGTCAGGTGGCGGATCTGCCTCGGCAGCGCCAATTCTGGGTCTACGGTGAAGAGTGCGTTCCAGATGGGGCGCCACGCCAGATAAGGCGTGGTGACGCCATCGGACTGGCCCGCGCCGCCGTAGCCCATCAGCCCGCTGCGCCGCGCCGCTCGGATCACCTCGGCCACCAGACGCGACTTGCCCATCCCAGCCTCTGCCGCAATGGCGACAACCTGGCTTTGGCTCTCAAGCACCCGGCCTATCGCCGCCGTAACCAGCTCTAGCTCAGCGTGCCGCCCGACCATCGGCAGCACATATGTCGGCTCTTGAAGCCGGGTGGCGCGATGTTCGGTAAGCCCGATCAGCCGAAAGACCGGCAATGGCTTCGTGCGGCCCTTGACCGCCAGCGGCGGCTGCGGCTCGGCGTGACAGGTCATGCCTGAGAGCAACTGCACCCGGCGGCTGATCAGAATCTCGCCGGGCGTAGCCTTGTCCATCAGGCCAGCGGCCAAATTCACCTCGTCGCCTAGCACGCCATAGGTGCGGCGAAGTGCGCCGCCGTAGGTGCCAGCCCAGAGGGTGCCACTGCTGATCCCGATTTGGAGCGGAGCCAAGAATTCCAGCTCACGGGCAGCCGAGCGCAGGGCCAGCGCAGCTTTGACCGCCCGCCCAGCATCATCTTCGTGGGCGATTGGTGCCCCGAAAGCGGCGTAGAAATAACTGCCCTTATCGCCAACCACCAACTGAAGGATCATGCTGCCGTAGCTGTCCAAGATGCCTTGGGCACAGCGAATAAACGTATCGAGGCGTGGCCCAGCCGCAGCGCTGTCGTAGTCGATGCCGGCGAAGCGCACAAACAGAGTCGTCGCCGGACGAAACTCAGCGAGAAAGGCCCGCTGTCCAGAGCGCTCGCGGGCGTAGAGCGTCCCGTTCACCCAAAGCCGGATCAGCGCATCGGGCACCGGTGCCACCGCTGGGATTGGGGCGGGCAGATCGTCAGACAGCGGCGTGCCCGCCAGTTTGGCGAAGCGGTCGCCGGTCACAAGATCGCAACGCCATTCCGTCACCGGCGGTGACCCAAGGGCTTGCACCGTCGCCTCGTCGGCCAGCACCTCACCGCGAAACGCCAGACGCTCGCCCACAGCGGCACGAGCCACCGTAGCGCCAACCAAGGTGTCAATAAGCTGGATGGTCGGGTCGCCCACCGCCAAGCGGCGCACCGGGCCGCTGGTGACGGCAACCTTGAGGGCCAGGTCGGTCGCAAGGCCGTGGGTGAGCGGCGAGGCGGCGCAATCTGCCACCGCCTGCTGCATCGTCACGGCGCAGCGCCAGGCCCGCAGCGAGGCCGCGCCGTCACTGGCGTCAAACCAACAGGTGATGGCATCGCCAGCAAAGCCAATCACCCCGCCGCCGAAGCGCTCGACCTCGGCGATCAGGGCGGTGTAGACCGCATCCAGACTGTGGGTCAGGGTCTCGGCACCACGTCGTGGGCCAAGGGCCGCCGACAGCGCCTCCGTCAGGGGGGTAAACCCCGAGATGTCGGCAAACAGCACGGCACCCGTCGTCTGCTCGGGCAGCGGGACACCCCGCGCCAGGGCGCGCAGGCGATCTTGGGGCAGGTAGCAACCAAGCGATTCGCTCATGGCAATCCGTCTCGGTCTTTGCCCGCGAACAGAGCGGGGGTGCTAGGCAGCATAGCATTGAATTTGCAGCATAACAACCGCGTCACCGGGATCGGCAGGGCGGTTGCAACGTCGCCCGCCGGGGGGCTGAAGCCCCCGGCTCTTGATCGGCGAAGCCTGCTGAAGCAGGCTATCCAGGCCGCGCAGGCGGCCTTCGCATCCCGTAGCCCGTGGCTTCAGCCACCGGGCAGGCGCGAAACAACTGCTATAGGATCGCTATAACGATCCTAATCAGCCTAGTCTGTAGCCTCAAGGGCAGAATCGCTGTTTGTAGCATTCCTGTATACATTGGAAAACACTTGGAAAACGCTGCTTCGCTCCCAAAAAATCGTTAAGTATTCTACCGCTAGGCGGATTATGCTTGCATATTGATAGCGCTTCGCGCTACGCCTGTTTGCCCAAGAGCATATAAGCGCTTTTTCGTATTGCCCCGTAACCTTTGAGCAGCAACCGCGTTTGACGCTGTAGATGTCGTTTTTGTAATGAACCGGAGGTCGCCTTGCTCCAGCCATTTCGCGCCGCAGCATCCTATAGGTCGCAGCCGCAGGCATCTGCGGTTTCCGACCGTGAGATGCCCCGCGCGTTCACGGTGACGCTCCTGGCCCTGACCCTGGGTGCGGTTCTCCAAGCCGTAGCTGTCGGCATCGTCGCCACAACGCGGGTCAGTCCGGCCTCAGCCAACGCCACGACGACGGGTGGCGCGGTCGCCGACTGGACCGTCCTCGTCTATATGGCTAGCGATAATAATCTCGAAGCCGCCGCCCTCACCAATCTGCGCGAGATTGCCAACGTCGGCTCGTCCACGCATATCAAGATCGTCGCCCAAGTTGACCGGATCACTTCACGCGCCATCTGGGACGACACCACCGCTGGCGACTGGGCCGCCACCAAGCGCTTCTTGGTCGAGCCAGGGATGGAGCCAGACGCTGCCGCCGCCGTACAGGATCTGGGCGAGCGCAATAGTATCCAAAAGCCTAGCGTTTTATGACGCTACCTTCCGGTTCGGCAGGGCAATCCTGCCAGGCTGCACTACACAGCCCCTACGCCCTGGCCCGAAGGCATCAGGCGCTACGTTCGCTATCTGGTTATAGGCCGCATTGATGTCGGCATTCACCCGCCGCCCGCTTGCGGTTCGAAAGAGGCCCCGATGGATGCGCTTGCC
>CAIWXH010000419.1 GCA_903916565.1 uncultured Oscillochloris sp.
CAAGGCGAGCGTCGGCACCAGGCAGCGCGGCCTCTAGGGTCGCGGTGTAGCCGTCGCCAACGCGGGTGATGCTAAGCTCTAGCGTGAGTATTGTCATTAGTTGCTCGGCATGTTTGTTGTGCTGCTGTAGTCTACGCGGTTTGTATAGCTGTCCTACACAGTTTGTTGCGCGTCCGCCCGGTGGCTGAAGCCACGGGCTACGGGTACAAAGGCCGCCTACGCGGCTTTGCTGAGCCTGCGAAGGCAGGCTTCGCAAATAAAGAGCCGGGGGCTTCAGCCCCCCGGATTCAACAACCTGTGTAGGATTGCTATAAGCGGGTTGGGCTAAAGCCCAAACTACGAACGGTCAAGCGCGAACCGCCGCTTCGGCACACGGCTTTCTACTGCGCTCGAACTGACCCCTGACCCCTGACCCCTAAAAATAGTCCGAGCTAAACGGGGCCAGTCCGGCGAAGGCGCGTTCGGCCAAGGCCAGCCCGTCGCGGGCGGCGACGGTGAGCATGCCGAAGGCGGCGGCGGTGCGTGGGCGCAGGTAGCGGCTGTAGATCTGGGCGAGGACGCGCACGTCGCAGCGCAGGTCGGCGGGGGCATCGGCGGCGAGCCGCGTCACCTGAGCGCGCCCGCCCGCAAATTCCAGGGCAAAAACCCCCCGGTTGGCGGCGATCCAATCATCGTGTACGGCGATAGTCAGACGGCCAGCGACCTCGCGGGGGAAGGCGTAGCCCGCGATGGCGGCGGGCAGATCGAGCAGGCGCAGCATAAAGTGCGGCTGGACGGTACACTCCAGATGGTCGGGAAAGAGCAGGTTGACCGGCGCGTCAGCGGGGGCGCGGAAGCGCACGCTCGTCACCTGATCTTGATGGTTGGCAACCAGGATAAAGAGTTGGGCGCGGGCGACGGGGTCAAGCGCGACCATTTCGCGGGCCTCGAAGCGCCGCCCGTCGCCGTCAGGCTCCAGGCGAAAGATCGCGTACGAACGGCCCACACCCTGCGCGTCGCGCCAAATATAGGCGTGCCAGGGGCGGTGATCCCAGTCTTGCAGCACCTCGTTTTCCCACCAGGCCGCATCGCGCACCAGCGGCCCGAAGCGCCCGCGCAGCGCCCCCCGGTAGATGGCGTCAAGCTCCTCGCTTTCAGCCAGCCCGACGCGCTGCAGGTGCCCCGGCGGCGCGTCCTTCGGCTTGAAATGGGCGAACAGCCCCGGCGCCCCGCAGTAGACCTTCCGCTCGAAAAAGGTGGCCCAGCCGTACTGAGCGTAGAACGAGGGCTTGAACGGGTAGAGGATGGTGAGCGGCACAGCGTCGGCGCGGAGCTCGTCGGTGGCGTGGCGCAGCAACATCTCGGCGTGGCCGAGGCGGCGCGTCTCGGGTGCGCTGGCGACCGAGCCGATGCCGCTGACCGCCAGTTCGCCGTGGCCCGTCTGCACGCGCAGGGGCAGCAGTTCAAGCTGTGCCACCAGGTGATCGCCGTCGAACAGGCCACGGAAGCGCGTGATGCGGCCCTGGGCCAGCAGCACCGGGTCGGGGTTCGAGTTGAAGGCGTAGCGCTCAAGCCACAGACAGCGCTCGATGTCGGCTTCGGTCAGCGGGCGGTAGTGCATAGAGCAATCCTACAGAGGTTGTTTCGCGCCCGCCCGGTGGCGGAAGCCACGGGCTGCATGGATACGAAGGCCGCCTACGCGGCCTGAATGAGCCTGCGAAGGCAGGCTTTGCCAACGAAGAGCCGGGGGCTTCAGCCCCCCGGATTCAATCCTCAGTGGGATTTTTCGACCAGAATAAAATAGCTGCCGCAGCGCATCCAGCCGAAGAGCCAGAGATCCAGCTCCATCACCAACGTGACGGCCATCAGCGCCAGATAGACCGGGCTGCCGGGGCGGAGTTGCTCGCGCACCCGGCGGCGGGCGCGAATTTCGCGGGCGACCCCTTGCGGCGCGGCATGCCGACTGAGGGAGTGTTCGACCCCGTTCCGCAGCGCCGCCAAGGCTGGCTCATTCTGCCAACGGTCTTTTACCTGCTGCTTTTTGTGTTCGGCCTTGATGCGTCCCAGCGCCGCCTCGCCCAGCTTCATCAGCACATGCTCGACAAAGGTGGTGAAGAGGCTGTTCCAGAAGACCACTTTCACCGGGCGCAGACCAGCACGCTCAAACGCGGCCAGCACATCTTCCCAGGTCTCCAGCGCCTTGACGTGGTCGGACTTACGGCGGGCCTCACGCGCAAAGTCGTACAGCCCGGCGCGCACGAAGACACGCCCAAGGCGGCGGCTGAGGTTAATCAGCGGCTGAATGGGCGACATTTCGCGGGTGTTCGAGAAGGCCAACATACGCCCGCCGGGGCGCAGCACGCGGGCGGTTTCGGCCAAATAATCGTCAATCACATCAAGCGGGAAATGCTCAAGAATGTCGATGGCGAACGCCTTGTCGAAGCTGTCGTCGGCGAAGGGCAGGCTGCGCGAGTCGGCCTTCGCCAGGGCGACCTGCGCGACGGCCTGGTCAGCGAAGAGCGTCGCCGGGTCGCTGCCGACCATCAGGCGCACCTGGTCGGCGTTCCAGACGGCGTGCTTGGCGGTGCCGCAGCCATTGTCCAGCGCCACATCGCCGGGGCGAAAGCGCATCAGGCGGCGTAAAGCCCGGTCGCGCACGCCAGCGGCCAGCAGCGGCGGGGCCAACGCGCGGTAGTCCAGTTCCTCGGCCAATTCGGCCTCGTCGGTGACGTACTTCGAGACGTAGCCGTACGCGGTGGCGCGGGGCATCAGGTCGATGTAGCCGTCGTGGAAGCCGTAGACGTTGTGGCAGCCCGTACAGTGGACGCCGTCGGCGGCGACGAAGAGCTGGCGCGAGTGGCAGGTGGGGCACTGAAGCAGCGCAAAGAGCTGGTTGGTGATCATATAAGGAAGCGTCGGCCTACATTGCGGGCCAGCAGCGCATCGAAGGCGAGCAGGAACGCGCCCTGGGTGGCGACACCGTAGCCAAGCCCCCGGCGGTCAGGTCGCTCGGCGGCGCGTGCGGCAATGGCGAGGCCGACGACGATGTAGAGCACGTCGAGGCCCGCGTTGAAGGCCAGAATGTTACGGAACTGCTCGGCCTCGCGGGCGACGGCCTGCTCCTCAAGGTCACCGTTGGCGACCGCCTCGGCCTTGAGCAAGGCGCGGCGACGCGCGAAGATGGCGAGCAGCACATCAATGGTGCCCCATGCGGCGGCCTGGATGCCGAAGTGGCGCACGAGGCCCGGCACGAGCAGCAGCAGCGAGCCACCAATGCTGCTGCCGACACCCCAGACGAGCAGCGGCTTGAGCGCTTGGCGCTGGTAGACGAAAAAGGTTTCATCGTGCATAGCGCGCCTATCTTACCCGATCTACGTGGGGCGTCAATGTGTGGCGCGCCGCCCCGGCAAACCCTAGCGGCACATGTGCTACAAAGCCTGCCGACGCGGCCTCGTGAAGCCTGCGAAGGCAGGCTTCGCACCCAAGAGCCGGGGGCTTCAGCCCCCCGGTTGCACCACCCGGATAGGATTGCCATCGTAGCGACGCGCTAATCCCCCGCTGGCGCCGCCACAGGCGCAGCCTCGGGGGCGCGGCGTGGCCGGGTGGGCAGCGTCAGCGCGAGCGCGGCGGCGGGCAGGCTGAGCATGGTCGTCCAGATCATCACCGTTTGCAGACCAGCGCTGTCGGCGACCTGCCCGGCACACCAAGTGCCGATGGCACCAGTGGCAAAGGTGAAACCGAGGATAATCCCGGCGGCGAAGCCCTGCTTGACCGGCAGCAGCCGCTGGGCATGGACGACCAACACGCTGTGCTGTCCGCCGACGAGAAAGCCGACGGCGGCACAGGCCACGAAGGCAAGCGCAACCGACGGCGTGAGCAGGCAGGCCAGCCCCGCCGGAATACTCAGCAGCAGGGGCCAAAGGACGGCGGCGCGCATACCGTAGCGGTCGGCGATATTCCCCGTGATCACCTGACCGATGGCCCCGGCAGCCATAAACACACCAGCCATCAGCCCGAAGAGCAGCGGCTCCCAGCCGCGACTCTGGAACAGTTGCGGCAGATACGACTGGTAGACCGCCTGGATCGAGGCGCGCACGGCGACCAGCACCACAAAGGCGACAATCAGCACCACGGCGGCGCCAGTCCACGCACGGGCCGCCCCCGGCGTTGCGGTGCGCTGGTGGCGTGCGGCGAGCGTGCCCTCATCACGGGCGGCGAGCAGGAGCAGCGCGGCGGGGATGAAGGCCAGCGCTGCGAGGGGCAGCAGGCCGATGGCCCCAAAGTGACCGGCGAGCGCCCCGGCGAGGAACGGGCCAGTGGCGAGGCCCACCTGCCCCGCAAAGAAGAAGAGCGAGGTCGCGCTGGCGGCGCGCTCGGGTGCCGCCGTCGCCGCCGCCGCTGTGCCGATGGGGTGAAAGAGGGCGCTGCCCAGCGGCGCCAGCAGGAAGACGGGCAGCAGCCACGCCCAACTCGGGGCCAGGGCCACCAGCATGTAGAAGAGCGCCATCCACGCGACGGCGCCCGCCGCCAGCACGATGGTGCGGCCTTGCGCTTTATCTGAGAGCCAGCCGAAGACGGGCTGCGACAGTGCGCCAATCAGCATATAAATGGTTAGGGCGGTGCCGATCTGCGCGTAGCTCAGGCCCAACGGCTCCTTCAGCACGGCCAGCAGCACCGGGCCGGTGCTGTTGAGGAGATCAATCGTGAAGTGCCCCCCGGCGACGGCGAGAAAGATTCGGTTCTTACGCATAGAGCAATCCTACGGAGGTTGTGAACGGCGCGTCCAACCTGTGCCGCCCGCCCGGTGGCTGAAGCCACGGGCTACGCGGTGCGAAGGCCGCCTGCGCGGCCTGAAACCTGAAACCTAGCACCTGAAACCTTGGCTTACGCATACGACTCTTTCACGCTCGCTCGAAGACCAACTTGCCTTCGACGAAGGTCATGGCGGCAGTAATCGCGGGCAGATCGGCGGGGGCGTTGCGGAAGGGGTCGCCGGTAAGCACCACCAGATCGGCGAGCATGCCGGGGGCGAGATAGCCCTTTTCACGATCTTCGCCGCTGGCGATGGCGGGGCCAAGACAGTAGGCCCGCAGCGCCTCATCAACGCTGAGGCGCTGTTCGGGGTACCAGCCGCCTTCCGGGTAGCCGCTGGGGCGCTGGCGCGTCACCGCCGCGTGCAGGCCGCGCCACGGGTTCATGCTCTCAACGGGCGCGTCGCTGCCGAAGGCGAGCGTGGCTCCGCTCTCTTTCAGGCTGCCCCAAGCGTAAGCGTAGGCGCTGCGCGCACCCCAGAGCGCATCCGCCATATCCATGTCGCTGGTGGCGTGCAGCGGCTGCATCGAGGCGATCACGCCCAGTTGGGCCAGCCGGGGCAAATCCTTTGGGTGAATCACCTGCACATGCTCGATCCGATTGGGCATCGCCAGCGCCGGGTAGCCTTCGCCCGCCTGCCGTCGGTCGGCCTGCGCCAGTTCGATGGCATCGAGTACCTTGCGGTTGGCGGCATCGCCAATCGCGTGCACGGCCACGCTAATGCCGCCCGCGTTGGCTTGGCGCACCAGTCGCTCAAGCTCGGCTTGCTCAATCGTCGCGATGCCCATGTGGCGCCGCCCCTCGTAGTGGCTGAGCATCTCGGCGCTCTCGGAGCCAAGCGAGCCGTCGGCGAAGAGCTTGAGGCCACCAATCCGCAGCCAGCGGTCGCCCACGCCGCTGCGTAACCCCAGCGCGAGGGCGCGTTCGAGGTCTGGCTGGGCCAGGAACACCAAGCTCCGCACAGGTAGTTCGCCGCCCGCCCGCAGCGTCTGGAGATCGCGCAGCGTCTCAGGGCCGTCGGCGTGATTGGTGCCGGGTGGAATGTGCAGGCTGGTGATGCCGTAGCTCAGCGCTTCGTGCAGCGCAACGCGCAGCGCAGCAAGACGCTCGGCCTCGCCGATGGGCGGCACGACGGCGCGCACCAGATCCATCGCCGCCTCGAAGAGGATGCCCGTCGGCACACCGTCGCGGTCGCGCTGAATCTGCCCGCCAGCCGGGTCAGGCGTGTCGGCGCTGATACCAGCCAGGGCGAGCGTCGGGCTATTCACCCAGTACGAATGGCCGTCTTTGCGCGTCAGTATGGCGGGCCGGTCGGGGCAAACCGCATCGAGGTCGGTGCGGGTCGGCCAGCGCCGCCCCCAGTCAACATGGTTCCAGCCGCCGCCGCGCAGCCAAACCCCCGACGGCAGCGCCCTGGCCCGATCAGCGATGATCGCCAAGGCGGCATCAAGCGTGGTGGCCGTACCGAGGCGCGCCTCGTAGGTCGCAAGACCCTGCCAGGGCAGATGGACGTGGGCGTCGGTCAGCCCCGGCACGACCGCGCGGCCTCGCAGGTTCAGCGTCTCGCCGCGCATCCCGGCCACGGCGGCCTGCACGCGGCCCTCGCTGCCAAGGGCGAAAACCCGCCCGTCGCGGATCGCGATGGCGCGTACCACCGGCTGTCCGAGATCGAGGGTGTAGATCGGGCCGTTGTAGAGGACAAGTGTTGCCATTAGAACTATCGTATCCGGGGCACAAGGTGCTGTCAACCTGGGCAGCCAAGCCAGAAATAATCCTATGGTATGATGCCCCCTAGCAGTGGCTCGAAGTTTCTGAATGAGGCAGACCATGAGCACCACCGTCTATCTAATCCGCCATGGTGAGACTGACTGGAACCTCGACGGGCGCTGGCAGGGTCACGCCGATGTTCCGCTCAACGAACTGGGCTACCGACAGGCCCGCATCGTTGCCCGTCGCCTCGCCCGCGAGGGCGTTCAGTTCGAGGCGATCTACAGCAGCGACCTCGCCCGCGCCTTTCAGACCGCATGGGAAATCGGGGCCAGCGTGAAGGTGCCGGTACAACTGCTGCCGAACCTGCGTGAGATCGACCTCGGCACATGGAGCGGCCTGACCTACGATGAGATTAAGGTCACCCACCCGACCGAGATGGCGCTGCTTGAACTGGGCCAGGACATCCCCCGTGGCGGCGCCGAGAGTATGAGCGCCATGCGGAAGCGGGTGGTCGAGGCTGTCGCCGCCATCGCCGCGCACCACGAGGGCACGACCCTCGGGCTGGTGACCCACGGCGGCTGCATCCGTATGCTCCTGGCCCACGCCGAGAGCTTCCACGGCGACGGGTTCAAGCGCTTCCCGCACATCGGCAATACGTCGATCAGCATCCTGCGCGTCAGCGCCGCCGGCTGGGCAACCCTGGCGACGAACGATGTGGCGCATCTGGAGGAAGAGCACGAGCCTGACCTCGTCTCGGCTCCCCCTGACGATGCCGAGCGCCCCGCCCTGTAAGACCGGCTGTGCCCGCTTTCTATGGGGCGCGCCAACTCAACAGCTCTACAACTCGACACGATTGTCTGTAGAGCTGTTGAGCTGTTGAGCTGGCGAATAGACACTCCTATAGCTCTGAAGCGATGTCATGCTGTCTCCACATGGCCGCTACGCCGTCGAAACCCCTGAGGTCGTGACCATCGAGTACGAGGTGGCGGGGGCTGGCTCGCGCTGCCTCGCCGCCGCCGTCGATACGCTGCTCATCCTCCTGCTGGAAATAGCCCTTGGGGCGGTGATGGTCACTGCCGCAAATCTCGTGAGCGGCGCTGGCGACCCCTTCACCGCAATCTTCCTCGCGCTCTGGGCCATCCTCTCGTTCACGCTGCTCTGGGGCTACTATCTGGCCTTTGACCTCATCTGGTCGGGCCAAAGCCCCGGTCGGCGGCTCTTTGGCCTGCGGGTCATCCGTGAAGGCGGGCGCCCGCTCGACTTCAGCGCCTCGGCCATTCGCAACCTCATCCGGCTGGTCGATTTTTTACCCTTTTTCTATGGCCTCGGCGTGCTGGTGATGTTCGCCGATGAGCGCGCCCGTCGGCTCGGCGACCTGGCCGCTGGCACCCTGGTGGTGCGCGAAGGCTCCGCCTTGAGCCTCGCGCTGCTTGCAAGCGGCGTGGCCCCAGTTGTGGTGCCGCCGCGCGCCCCCGACGCCCCGGCTGCCCCGCTGCTGCCTAATCTACACCTGGCCCGCAGCGCTGACTACGAGCTGGCCCAGGCGTTTTTGCGCCGCCGCAACGAGCTTGGTCAGGAGCCTCGCGCCCGCCTAGCCCACGACCTGGCGCTGGCGCTGCATACGCGCCTCGGTCTGCCGCCGGGGGGCGACCACGAGCGCTTCGTCGAGCATTTTGTGCGCGAATATCGTGTGTTCTACGCGCCTGATGGTGGAGACAGACCCTCAGACCTATCAGGTGCTTGCACCTGATAGGTCTTTTTGGGCTTAGACACGGTTCGCAGATGCTTTACAGTTTCGGCGCACACAGCGCTTGCTGCTGCGTTTAGCCTGAAACCTGAAACCCGGCCCCTGAAACCTTGGCTTGCCACTCCGGGTGATCGGGCATCCAGACCTCGACGTTGGGCAAGCGCCGAAACCATGCCGCCTGCCGCCGAATAAAGCTGTGCGTGTCAAACTTCAGCCGCTCGACGCACGCCGCTAGGCTCGCCGCGCCCTCGATGTACGGCCTAAGCTGAATGTAGCCGAGGCTCGACATGGCGGGCAACGCCCAGTCGTAACCCCGTCGCACCAGCGCGGCCACCTCATCGGCCAGACCTTCCGCCACCATCGCGTCCACGCGGGCGTCGGCCCGTGCGTAGACCTCGTCGCGGGGCCGGTTCAGCCAGATAGTGCGAATGGCGTACGGCGGCGGCTCACGGGTCTGCTGCACCGAGATCGGGCTGCCTGTGATGAGGTAAACCTCAAGCGCACGCACGACCCGGCGCACATTCGTCGGGGCGATCTGCGCCGCCGCCTGCGGGTCTACTGCGGCCAGCCGTTGATGCAGGGCCACCGCGCCTAGCTCGGTCGCCTCGCGCTCAAGGGCAGCGCGCAGCGCAGGCTGCGGGGCGACACGGGGAATCTGCCAGCCCTCAAGCACGGCGGCGAGGTACTGGCCCGTGCCGCCCACCAGCAGCGGTGCCTGCCCACGCTCAGCGATTGCGTCAATGGCGCCCCGCGCTAATGCCTGGTAGGTCGCCAGCGAGAACTCCTCGTCGGGGTCGCGGATATCGATTAGGTGATGGCGGGCTGCAGCCTGCTCTGCCGCCGTCGGCTTGGCGGTGCCCAGATCCATCTGCCGATAGACCTGGCGCGAATCCGCCGAAACAATCTCGCCGCCAAGCTGACGGGCCAGCGCCACGGCGAGGGCCGTCTTCCCCACAGCGGTCGGGCCGACGATGGCCGTCAGGGTTGGTCTCGATTCATGCACTGGCGCTACCGTATGTACCTGTAACTTTCGCGTGCTACAATGTACCACATGGGGTTATGACGCAGTGCGGCGTAAGCGCCCGCCGCGTCTGGATATGGACAGCGCTATGGGCCAGATTCTGCTTCCCAATCAGCCAGACCTTGGTGCCGTCGTGTCTATCGAGGCACGGGATGGCCGGGAGTTGCGCGTGCGCCACATGCGTATGGCGGACGCCGCGCTGCTTGAGCGAATGTTCTACAAGCTCTCGTCAGAGACGCGCTACCGGCGCTTCTTTGGGCCGGTTGACAGCATCGACGAGGATCGGCTCCACCATGAGACGCAGCGTTTGGCGACGATTAACCCAGGGCGCGAGACGGCCCTGATTCTGGTGATCGATGAGGCGGGCCACGAGGAGGCTGTGGCGGTAGCCCGCTATGCGTGTCTGGACAACCGCGAGGCTGCCTGCGAAGGCTCAATCGTGATCCGCGACGATTTTCAGCGGCTCGGCCTTGGCCAACAGCTCCTCGACCTGCTGATCCAGGTGGCCTTGGCCCACGGCCTGCGCCACATGGTGCTGCTCACCCACGCCGATAACAGCAGCATGATCGCGCTTGTGCAGAGCCTCGGCGTGCCCTATAAGGGTCGCTATAGCGCCGGTCTCTACGAGATGGACGTGCAGTTGGTTGACGCCGCCGTGCCGTATTTCCCCTTTACTTCGCCAGCGTAAGTGTGGAGGTGCGGAGGTGCGGAGGTGTGGAGGTGTCGCGCTCCATCTCCCCATCTCCCCACCTCCCCACCTCCCCATCTCCCCACGCTCCACATCGGGTACAATGCCCAGGCGTGACCTTCGCGCACGACTGGAATGGCCTATGCCCCGGCAAGCCCCTCGGCTCCCTCTGATCATCAGTGCCGCCCTCGGTGCCCTCGGCGGTGCCCTTGGCGCGGCTTGGTATGTGAGTACCCGCGTTAGCCCCGAGCCGCGCCGCTCGTTTAGGGACGACTATACCTTTACCCCGTGGGAGCTTGGCGTGCCGTTTGAGGCGCTCAGTTTTGCCAGCGCCGATGGCCTGCGCCTAAGCGGCTGGTGGCTGCCGCAAGAAGTTTCGCGGGGCATCGTGATTGGCTGCCACGGCCACGGCGGGCGCAAAGACGACATGCTCGGCATCGGGACGAACCTGTGGCGGGCGGGCTATAGTGTGCTGCTCTTCGACTTTCGGGGGCGCGGCGAGTCAGACCCCTGGCCGCAGACGCTGATTAGCCGCGAGGTGGACGACCTCCGCGCTGCCATTGCTTGCGCCCGCGAGCGAGAGCCACGCGCCCGCCTGGGTGTCATCGGCTTCTCGATGGGTGCCGCCGTCGCGCTGCTCGCGACTGCCGAGGAGCCAAGCATCGCCGCCGTCGTGGCCGACAGTTCGTTCACCAGCGGGCGTGCGGTCGTCACTCACGGCGTCCGCAGCGTGCTGCGCGTTTCGCCCACCATCCTGGTGCTGGCCGCCGACGAGGTGCTGCACCGCCGCCACGGCTACCGCTTCAGCCACGCCCGCCCGATTGATGTGGTTGGGCGCATCGCCCCGCGCCCCGTGTTCGTCATCCACGGCGCGAGCGACACCACCGTTCCGGTTGAACACGCGCATCAGCTCTACGCCGCCGCTGGCGAGCCACGCGAACTCTGGGTCGTTCCTGGCGTCGAGCATTGCGGCGCCTACTTCCGCGACCGCCCTGAATATTGTCGGCGCGTGCTTGCGTTTTTCGACCAGTACCTCGGCAGCCTTGAGGGGTAGATGCTCACTTTTGATATTCTGACGCTCTTCCCCGCCATGTTCGTCGGCCCGACCACCGAGAGCATCCTCAAACGGGCGCAGCAGGCCGACCTGATCGCGCTGCGGCTGCACAACATCCGCGACTGGGCGACTGACCGACACCACACCGCCGATGATGCGCCCTACGGCGGCGGCGCCGGTATGGTGATGAAGGCTGCGCCCCTGGCGGCGGCCATCCGGGCCACCGTTGGCGACGACGCCCCGCCGGTCATCCTGCTCTCGCCCGATGGTGAAACGTTCACCCAGGCGATTGCCCACGAACTGGCGCAGGCCGAGCGGGTCGTGCTGGTCTGCGGCCATTACGAGGGGCTGGACGAGCGCGTGCGCGAGGCGCTGATCACCCGCGAGCTGAGCATCGGCGACTATGTGCTCACCGGCGGCGAGCTGGCGGCGATGGTCGTACTCGACGCCGTGGCCCGCCTCGTCCCCGGTGTGATTGACGCCGCCTCAACCGCCGAGGAGAGCCACAGCGACGGGCTGCTCGAATATCCCCACTACACGCGGCCCGCCGTCTGGGAGGATCGGCCTGTCCCGCCGGTGCTGGTCTCGGGCCATCACGGCGAGGTGGCGAAATGGCGGCGGCGCGAACGGCTGCGCCGCACGCTGGCCCGCCGCCCCGACCTGCTGGCCCGCGCCCACACTGAAGGCCAGTTGACCCGCGACGACCTTGTGTACCTGGCGGATCTTGGATGGATGTCCACATAGGGGCCGTACGTTGTTCTTACCACGAAGCGCACGAAGCGCACGAAGGCCACGCGCCGCTCATGTTCAGCGGTGCCATCCCGACCTTGGCCGTGCCACAGCAGTAGCAAAACGGCCAAGTCACGGGCGGGGAACCTTCGTGTCCTTCGTGCGCTTCGTGGTTAATTATAGGGTTGCCGGATCGTTCTCGTCAGGCGCCATGGCGGTTGCAACGTCGCCCGCCGGGGGGCTGAAGCCCCCGGCTCTTGGGTGCGAAGCCTGCCTTCGCAGGCTGCTTGAGGCCGCGCAGGCGGCCTTCGCACCGCGTAGCCCGTGGCTTCAGCCACCGGGCAGAGGCAAACGGCGACGTTGCAACCGCCATGCGTCAGGCGCAGAGCGCAGTAGACAGCGGTTCGGCCTTCGTGAACTTCGTGGGCTTCGTGGTAAAAAACCTACCGCGTATGTTCGCCGACATGAACTAGGTGCGCTGCCAATCCGCCCACAGCTTCCACAGTTCGGTGGCGGGATCACGCCAGTAGCGCTCGGGGTCGAGAGGCAGAGTCGGCGGCCCTGCCGAGGCGGGCAACTTCCCAGCACGCAGGCGGGCGGCGAAGGTGCGTACAGCAGCGGCGGCGGGCTTCTCGCGCCCGTCGGGGGCGACCAGACCGGCGCTGCGTGCCCACCACGAGCGGTCGGCGGGCGCGATGTGCCACAGCTCGGGGCTGATGTCGGCGTAATGGGCCAGCCAGACGCCCGCCGCGCCCTCGCGGTGCAGACTCGCCAGCGCCTCCTCGATCAGCGTGGCCTGCTGATCTTCTTCCGCCAACGCGATGCTGGCGGGGCGACCGAACCGTTCGCCGGACACAAGGCCGCTGGCCCCGCCGGTTGCTGTGGGCATCCCAACCTCGCCAACCGTCACGCTGATCGAGTGGCCGGTTTCAGCAGACAGCAGCCCCGCCACCAGCGCGTGCAAAAAGCTCGCGGCGCGGGCGGTTTCGCCCAGCCCAAGCGAATAGAGCGGTGTCGCCGAAACGGTGACCTGGCACGCGCTGGCGATGGCCGTGGGCCGCAGGCTCTCGCGGCGCCCCAGGTTCAGCGGGCTGACGCTGCCGACACAGGCGCGGGCGCCGTGGTCACGGGCGCGTTGCACCAGATCGGCCCACCAGTTCGCAATGACGCGGGCCGAGGCCGGACGGCGCACGCGCTCAAGGTCGGCGCCAAGCTGCCAGACGGTGGCCGCCGGATGTGCGCCCAAGTTGCCGATGACCTCGCGCAGCACGAGCCGTTGCGCCTCCAAAATCTCAGGCTCGCCAAAGAGATCGCGGGCTGGCTCGCGCATATAGCGGTCGCCCGCCAGAATGGCGGGCTGGTCAGCCGACACGATCATGACCGGCGGGCCGAGCCGCCGGGCCTGGGTGATGTCGCCGGGCAGCCGGTAGCCGACCGCCCACGGGGGCAGATGCAGGGCACCGCCCAAGCTGCCGCCCAACAGGGCGATGACCGCCCGCAGCCCTCGGTCGTGGGCGTAGTCAAGGGCGCGTTCAAGGCCGCGCAGCGCGGCGGTGTTGACCCTGGTGCCCGGCAGCACATCGGCCCAGCGCAACTCCAGGCGCACGGTGGTGCAGCCCAGATCGGCGATATGTTCCAGTTCAGCGCACAGCGCGCCCTGGTCAATCTCGCCCCAAGTGTTGAGTGTGCCCTCGGCGCTGCGCCGTCGGCGCGGCCAGTACGTGACCCCTAGAGAGAACTGCTGAGTGTCCATATGCCTAAGTATAGCAATTTTCAGCCCCGCCACGAATTGTCGTCCGAGCCGCAGGCCCGCCAGGTCGAAGTGGTGGTCGCCGAGGGACTTGAGCCTATCGCCCAGACCGAGTTGCGCCGCCTTGGGCGCAGCATCCAGCTAGAGCCAACGGCGGCCAGCGGCGTGATCGCCCTGCGCTACAGCGGCGAACTCCGCATGCTGTTGGGGCTGCGGGCGGCCACGTCGGTCTATCTGCTGCGCTCGTTCGCGGTGCCGCGCCCGAAGGCGCTGCTTGGCGACGAGCATCTCCGAGCGGCCCTGGCGCTCTGCGAGACGGCGATTCACCTGCACCCGCCGGGCGTGTTTCGCACGCTCTTTCTAAGCGCGGCAGGCGCCGAGTCAACGGTGATGGCGCGGCTCAAGACCGAGTTGGCGGCACGCCTGGGGCTGGCCGTTGGCGAGGAAGATGGCGACCTGCTGCTGCGGCTGCGCCGTGGCGCGAACGGCGCGGGCTGGGCGCTGCTGGTACGGATTTCGCCGCGCCCCCTGGCGACGCGGGCGTGGCGGGTCTGCAACCTTGAGGGTGCGCTGAACGGCCCCGTCGCGCACGCGATGGCCGCGCTGACCGCGCCAACCGACCGCGATGTTTACCTGAACCTCGGCTGCGGCTCGGGCACGCTGCTCGTCGAACGGCTGCTGCTGGCGCCAGCGCGGCGGGTCATCGGCTGCGACACCAGCGCCTCGGCGCTGGCCTGTGCGCGCACCAACTTGGCCGCCGCTGGTCTGGCGGGGCGCTGCGAGCTGACCGACTGGGACGTATGCGCTCTGCCGCTGCCCGACGCCAGTGTGGACGTGCTTACGGGCGACTTGCCGTTCGGCCACCTCGTCGGCTCGCACGCCACCAATCTGGCGCTCTACCCGGCGCTGCTGGCCGAGGCGGCGCGCGTGGCGCGGCCCGGTGCCCGCTGCGCCCTGCTCTCGCACGAGGTTCGGCTGATGGAGCATCTGCTGGCG
>CAIWXH010000420.1 GCA_903916565.1 uncultured Oscillochloris sp.
CGCCGAGCACCGGGCCGGTCTGGCGGGAGCTCGTGATGAGGGACATCAGCATGATTCCGAAGCCAGCCGATGCGACAATCAGGCCAAGCGAGACCAGCAAGACCGTCGCAGCCTGGCCCCACTGGATGCCAAACAGGAGGAGCGATGCCAGCACCAGGACGGCAACTTGGATACAGAGGGAGACCATGACCGCAATGCACTTGCCGCCGAGCATGGCGGCCAGGGGTGTCGGGGTGCTGGTCAGGCGCGCTAGGGTGCCCTGCTCTGCTTCGCGGATGATGCTTTCCGCGCCGTTCCCGCCCATAAAGAAGACGAAGAAGACCAGCATACCCGCCATGATCGGGCCGATAGGGGCCGCGCCCTGACTCTGCGGCTGGGTCGCTCCGGTGGGCGCGACCACGGCCAGCCGGGGAACCGCCGCACCTTCGGCGCCATGTTCAGCAGATTGGAGCCAGGCGGTGTACGCACGAGCAATGGTGTCCTTGAGGGTCTGGTCTGCCGCTGCTCCGGCCACGCTCAGCCCGTCCGCCGTCACCTGGCCGGCAATCTTCGCCCCCGAGAACCCATCCATAACGCGGCTCACCAGGGCCTTCACGATGCCTGGGCCAATCGTGAGCGTAGGATCGCGGTAGATGACGACGGCGGCACGGCGATCAGGGGAGGTGGCGGCTGCCGTAAAGTCAGGCGGGATGATGATTGCCACACCCGCCTGCTGCGCGTCAACCGCCGTGCGCGCACTGGCTTCGTCAGCAGCGAGGGTGACCGCGAGCACGTCGGCGAGGGATGAACCCTGAAGCACATCGACCAGCAGCGTGCCTGCCGCGAAGCCGGGGGCGGCCCCAACGGGCTGGTCAAGGTTCACCACCTGAACGCGGGTCACCGGGAGATGGAACGTGCCGGTTCCGCTGGTGCGCCCGCCAAAGGCAAAGGCGAGCAGCCCGGTGATCAGCAGCGGAGCGCCGAACATCATCACTAGGGCGAACACGCTCTGGAAAATGTGCGTGAGATCTTTGGCAGCAATCGTGAGCGTCTTCATGGTTCATCCCGTAATGCTTTGCCGGTCAGGTGTAGAAAGACCGCTTCGAGGTTCGGCTCCTCGATCGTGACGGAGGTGATACGCACGCCAACCTGTGCGGCAGTCTCAAACAGGCGCGGCAGGACGAGGTTGCTGTCGTCAACCAGGAGGGTGAGCCGACCGTGGTCTGCCGCGAGGCTGTGCACACCCGCAAGGCTCCGCCAGCACGCGACCAGGGCATCAGCCTCGGTATCCAGCGTCAGATCGAGGCGGGTGCGCTCGCCGACGAGCCGGATCAGCTCGGCGTGGGTGCCACAGACGATCACCTTCCCCTGGTCCATGATCGCGATCTGGTGGGAAAGCTCCTGCGCCTCTTCCATGTAATGGGTGGTGTAGAGTACGGTCATGCCCTGCCGGTTCAGCTCCTTGACGTTATCCAAGATGTGCCGCCGACTCTGCGGATCGATGCCCACCGTCGGCTCGTCCATGATGATCACGTCCGGCCGGTGCAGCAGGGCCGCGCCGATGTTCACCCGGCGCTGCATCCCGCCCGAAAACGTGCCGACCGTGTCGTTCTGGCGCTCGGTGAGGCCGATGATCGCCAGAACCTCCGCCACGCGCTGACGCAGGGCGGTGCCACGCAGTCCATACATCTTGCCCCAGAACTTCAGGTTCTCGCGGGCAGACAGATCCAGATAGAGGGCAATCTCCTGCGGAACAACCCCAAGACATGCCTTCACACGCTGCGGGCTCTGGCGAATGGAATGCCCACAGACAAAGGCATCGCCCTGAGTCGGCGGGAGCAGGCACGCAAGCATCGCGATTGTCGTGCTCTTCCCTGCGCCGTTCGGCCCCAGCAGGCTGAAAATCTCGCCTGCACGAACCTCAAAGCTTACCCCACGAACCGCAGAGACCGTGCGGAACTGCTTCTGCAGATCCTGGGCGCGAATGGCTACTCCGTCAGGCATTGATGCGCTCCTTCAGCAGCATGAAACTTCGCTTGTTGATGCGTTGGTACCGACCGCATGCCCCTAGAGATGGGAAGCAACGGCTGCTGCGGTGCGGGCCGGGCGGGCCGGACGCCTGCGGATGATCCATTCGGCTATGGCAAGGTTGATCACCCAGGCCGCGCCCATCAGCAGCGCACGGCGAAGCTCGCTCGGCGGGCCGGCGATGATTTCCCCGGCCATCAGAATGAGGGCCTGCGTGCCCGCGCCCATCCCGATGGCGTAGCCGCGCAGCATCCAGACACCGTGCTGGGCGAAGTCCCGCCGCCGGATCGCGGCGACGCCGAAGAGGATGGAGAGGAGCATCGCCGACCCGAAGAGCAGCCGCAGGCCATAGAGGATCACCCCGTCGCCCACCGGCCAGGGGTAGAACAGGGTCATCCACAGCCCTGTAAGCGCAGCCGTCAGCCCGCTGGGGATCAGGATCCACCCGGCGATGCGGTGCCAGGCGTGCCGCCGACGGCGCAGGCCGGGGACGAACTGAAACGCGCCCAGGATGGCATAGAGGCTGACGCTGACGAGGTGCAGCACCACCGGCAGCGGCGCGGCGAAGAAGCGGGCGTTGGCCGGCGTGATCGCCGCGCCGCCGGCCAGTTGCGTCAGGCGGTGTGCGCCGCCGGCGAGCGGAATAACGCTGAGCAAGAGCAGCGCGGCGACCACCCACGGCGCCGCGCCTGCCTTCGGCGCGCTGGGTTTCGGGGGCACCGCCGGGCCTCCACCTGCATCGGAGACATTCGCCTTCATCGGGAGCTCCTTGGGCTGATGATCGTGATCACAATGAGACAAGCGGCCGGATGGCCGCCTGTCCACGCCATGCGCCTTACTTAGCTTCGGTTGGGCGGAGCTGGGGGCTTCCCTCGGCAGCTATGGGCGTCAGCGCCGGTGTGCGCCGCTCCGACCAGAGCGCATAGCCCAGCCCGATCAGGGCGATCCCCATCGGCACCGCCGCGATCCGATTGATCGGGTGCCCGATCAGCGTCAGGATGATTGCCAGCGGCCCCGATCCGGCGAGCAGGCCAGCCGCCCAGCGCGACAGGATGCGGGCGCGGAAGATCGCGATGCCAAACAGGAGGGTGCCGAGCAGATACAGCACCGCGAGCAGCCCATTGATCGTAGGGATGGCGCCGAGGCTTACCGCGCTGGGTGTACTACTGAGGATCCCCAAGAAGCCCGCCACAAACTTCGGTGCCTCGGTCGCCAACAGCGGCAGGATCAGGGGTTCGGTGAAGGCAAAGCACATTTGGACGGCATAGAAGATGGTTAATAGGAGATAGCCGATCAGACCCAGCCAACCGGCCTTTTCCACCTGCCGGGCGTAGAGTCCGGCAATGCCGAACAGACCAAAGAGGCACATGACCGTCTTCAGGGTGGTGATGATGGCCCATGCGCTGGTGGTGACGGACGCAAGCACATCGGGCGGGTGGATCGGCTGAATGCCCGCGAAGATGATCCCGGTCACCATTGCGGATAGACCTCCCCAACGGATGAGGTTCGCGGTTGTTACCTGCATGCTGCGCTCCTTCTGGCGATTGGCGTTCATCGGGTCGTCTCCTTTGTCGAACTCGTGGGTCACGCTCAAGGGTTGTCATCAGGCCGCTGCGCCGGCTCGGGCTCAATGCGACGGACGGAAACCAGTGGGAGGCCGAGGTCGCGCACCTTTCGTAGCAGGCCATGCAGCGCGGCCTGATCGGCCACCGGGCCGGTGAGCAGCGTCTCGCCGCTGTCTTCCCACGTGATGCTCAGGCCCGCAAACCAGTCGGCCCACCGGGCTTCTAGCTGTCCCTTGAGGCGAATCTCGTACCGTCCAGGCTCGTCCTGATCGCTCGTTGCGGTGTGGATGGTATGCATGCGGTGCCTCGTGTACGTCCCTCCTAGTGGATGCGCTTCACTTCGTGGTAGGCGTTCGTTGCGTGTACCTGCACGATACACAGGAATGTGGGGAGGTGTCATCCCCACATGTGGGGAGTGATGTGGGGATCGTTCGGGTTGGGTGTTGGCGGTTTTGCCGCCAGTACCCAATACAAAACGGAGGCTGGGGCTGAAGCCCCAGCCTCCGTTGCCTCAGCCGTGCGTGGTTAGATCAACCCGAGCGCTTCGGCCCGTTTGACCGCCGCCCGGCGCGTGTTGACGTTGAGCTTGCCGTAGATGCTCTTGGTATAGGTGCGAACTGTGCTCAAGCCGATCACGAGCGCACGGGCGATCTCCGGCCCAGACAACTCGGTCTTGAGCAAACGGAGCACGGCAAGCTCACGCTGGCTGAGCGGCTCTGCCAGGGACATGGGGATATGGGGCGGGGGCGACACGGGGACGTGTGCTTGTACCGCTGTCGCCGTGTCGCCGTGTCCCCATGTCCCCGTGTCCTGAACGAAGGCGGCCAGCAGTTGGGTAGCGTACGGCTGCATCCTTCCGCCTGCATCCTGCCTCCTTCCCAACAGCGCTGCCATGGGTGGCCCTTCGTCCACAAACAGTCGGACGTAGCCCTCCGGCTCGGCCAGCGCCAGCGCACGGGAGAGCGGCCCCAGCGCAGCCGGGATGTCGCCGCGTGTCTGGTGCGCGAGCGCCTGGAGCAGCAGGATCTCGATCACACTTCCCGTCCGCTCCCCGGCCTCCGCCGCGTGCAGCAGACGCTCCAGGAGTCCGATGGCCTCACGCATGGATTGATTGTGGCCGCCCTGAGCGCGGGCCATGAGCACCCTGGCTACGGTGATGTGTGTGAACTCGTGCAGGTAGCTGAGCGCATCCTCAACAGAGAGGCCCTGGTCACGCACCCAGCCGAGGGCGTCGCCCACCTTCCCCTGGACGACCCACACGCGGGTCTTCAGCGCCGCGACCGGGCGCACATTGGGGGCAAACGTACGCACATAGCGGCGCTCGGCCTCGTCGAGCAGGTCGAGCGCGCCGTCCAGATCGCCTTGGGTTTGCCGGATGCGCGCCATCGCCACACACCAGCGAGAGCGGTTTGGCGGGAACCCGGTGCGCTCGCCAAACGCCTGGCTGGTCCGCAGGTGCTGCGTGGCGGCATCCAGATCGTTCTGCTCCGCGTGGATCGCGCTCATGCCCACCGACAAATCGGCTGTGTGCAGGATCGGGGCACCCTGCTCCGCCGCAAGCTGCAATCCCCGCGCATAGATTCGCATGGCCTCGCGCAGACGACCTTGCGCCATCCGAATATCCGCCAGCGTGATGGCACCGCCGATGGTGTCCGCGATGTTCCCTGCCACCTGCAAATCAGCCATGCCTTCGGCATACGCACGGTGGGCGGTTGCGAGATCCCCGCTTGTCCAGGCGGCAAGCCCCAGGAATCCCGCTGCCCCGCCACGGCTGAGATGGTCGTCCGTAGGGACGAGGTCGAGCACCCGCCGGGCATAGGTCACGGTAGCGGCCACATCGCCCCGCGCCAGGGCCAGTCCGGCACGAGCAACGGCGATGGCCCCTGGGAGACGACGCAATGCCTCCTCGTCCATGACGACCATCGCAGCCGCTGGGGCGTCGGACTGGACACGGCGGTCTGCTGGCGTGTCCAGCCACCACTCGGCGTCCTGCAGGTGGGCCTCCACGCCAGCGATTTCGCCGCCATCCAGCAGCAGATGGGCATAGGTCACACTGAGGACGGGCCGGGCGCGGATCACCGCGCTGGGGAGTGCCGTGAGCCAGCCCAGCAGCGTGGCCCCCTGGCGCCGCCTGCTCATGGCTGGCACGGCCAGCTCGACCAAGTCCGCCGCACGTGCGAAATCCTCAGCCGCCAGCGCGTGGTGGATCGCATCGGACGACGCGCCATGCTGCGCGTACCACGCGCTCGCCCGCCGATGGAGCGTGGCGACCTGATCGGGCTGCTCCGCCCGCAGATGCGCCGCGAGCACGTCGGCGAAGAGGTGGTGATAGCGATACCACTGGCGCTGGTCATCCAGCGGGACGACAAAGAAATTGCCGCGCTCGAGCTGCTCTAAGAGCATTTGACTATTTTGGACTTTGAGCTTTGGATTTTGGGGTGTCTGGTTCTCAAATCCAAAATCTGAAATCGGCAATCCAAAATCAGTGACCGCATCGCACAGCGGGCCGTTCAGCCGGTCGAGGATGGCGGTCTGAAGCAAGAAGCTGCGGAGCGGTGCGGGCTGACGCTGCAGCACCTCTGCGACCAGATAGTCCACGATGTAGCGGTGGTCGCCGGCGAAGGCCCGGATGAACCCCGGCACATCCTGGTGGCCCTGGAGCGAGAGCGCGGCGAGCTGGAGGCCGGCGATCCAGCCCTCGGTGCGGTCTTCCAGGGCCGCGATGGCTTCCGCCGAAAGCTGCAAGCCCATCGCCGAGTTGAGAAATGCGGCCGCTTCGGCAGGCGTAAAGCGCAAGTCTGCGGCGCGCAGTTCGGTCAACTGCCCACGGGCGCGCAACCGGGCCAAGGGCAGCGGGGGATCTTCACGGGTAACCATGACGAGGTGCATCTGGGGCGGCAGGTGCTCGACCAAAAAGGCGAGCGCGTGGTCAACCGGTGCGGCATCGATGACGTGGTAGTCGTCAAGGACGAGGATGCACGGATTCGGGAGTGCCGTCAACTCATTGAGCAGGGCGGTCAGGATCACCTCAGGCGGCGGCAGGTGCGGGGCTTGGAGTACCGCCAGTACCCCTTCCCCAATCGTCGGCGCAATCGTCTGGAATGCCGCCACCAGATAGGCCAAAAAGCGTGCGGGGTCGTTATCCCCTGCGTCGAGCGAGAGCCAGGCCACTCGATTTTGGATTATAGATTGGGGATTTTGGGTTGATGGTTCTTCGGGTGTGCCTAATCCAAAATCCAAAATCGGCAATCGCAAATGTGCAACCCATGCGCTGACCAGCGTGGTTTTTCCAAAGCCGGCGGGGGCCGCGACGAGGGTCAGCGTGCGGTGCAGGCCCGCGTCCAGCCGCGCGATCAGCCGTGGGCGGGGGACTGCGCTCGGGCGGGGCGCGGGGACAAACAGCTTGGTGGCTACCAGGGGTGGAACCATACGCCTAGTATAGACCATGCCGTCGGCACGCAGAGGATCCCGCTGGTCGGTTGTGGGCGCGAGGCGTGGTGCGGCAAGGCGGAGTCGGGCGACGCTGGGGCTATATAGTGGACCCCATAATCTAGACACTCATGCGGCCAGGGCTCCGTACAATAGAACTATGAAAAAGTCTTACACTGCGAGCTTCAAAGCCCAGGCCGTCCTGGAGTTGCTGAAGGAGACCAAGACCCTCAACCAGCTCGCCGCTGAGCTTGGGGGCGCCCCAAGCGTCCTGCGCGAATGGAAGCTGGCCGCCCTACGAGGGAGCGTGTCGGCTAATTACGGGCAGATCGTCCCTAGAGCAATCCTATCCGGGTCATTGAATCCGGGGGACTAACGTCCCCGGCGCTTGATCGGCGAAGCCTGCCTTCGCCGGCTCATCCAGGCCGCGCAGGCGGCCTGCGTACCCCGTAGCCCGTGGCTTCAGCCACCGGGCGGGCGGCACGAGTTGGATGCACCGTCCACATCATGTTTCGTAACCTCTTCCGCACCGCCCCGGCGACGACCGCGATTTCGGTTCGTGACCTGAAGGCCAAGCTCGATGCGCGTGAGTCGCTCATGCTGGTGGATGTCCGCCAGCCCGAGGAGTTCAAAAGCGGCCACGTGGCCGGGGCGCGCTCGATCCCCCTGTCAACGCTGGCGAACCGCCTGGACGAGCTGGCGAAGGATGCGGCGATCTCCTGCATCTGCCTCTCGGGCGGGCGCAGCCAGGCGGCCTGCGATCTGCTGCAGCGCCAGGGCTACACCAAGGTGACGAACGTGCAGGGGGGAATGGGCGCGTGGCAGCAGGCCGGCCTGCCCAGCAAGCGCGGCTAGGAGCACCCGATGCGACTGCGCTCCTTGAGCCTGCTCACCCTGGTGCTTGGCGCGCTGGAGCACCACGGCTTGCACCGACCTGGCGGCGCGGGGCTACACCGTCACCAATGTGACCGGCGGCATGAACGCCTGGGGCGCGGCGGGCTTCCCCATCGCACGCCCCTGAGTAGTGGAGATGCGTCAATGCCTTCGTCACGACGGGTGTGCCGGTGGCACGCCCGTCGTGATTCGGTCGTCGCCGCGTTGCGGAAAGACCACGCAGGCTCCTTTGACAATATGCAGAGAATGGAATATACTGACGATAGGAACGCGAGCAGCGGGAGAGGTCGCCCATGCTGACCACGCAGGATCGTACGGAGGCGCAGGCGGCGGCGCTCTTCAAGGCGCTGGCCCACCCCGTTCGCATCGCCATTCTCGACGTGCTGCGCCACGGCGAGGAGTGCGTCTGCCATCTAGAGGCGATCCTCGGCAAACGTCAGGCGTACATCTCGCAGCAGCTCGCCGTCCTGCGCGCAGCCCAGATCATCACCGACCGCCGCGATGGGATGAACAGCTTTTATCTGGTGGTGCACCCCGAGATCTACGCGCTGCTCGATGCCGCCCGTGCGGTGCGTGGCGGGGCGAACGCAGCACCGACCGCGCCGATCCGTCGCGAGTCGTGCCCCTGCCCGAAGTGTGCGCCCGTGGCCGTGGTTGCCGACTGACGGGCTTTTTTGTTCGTCAGTATATGCGAAGTATTGAATATCGCCTACGAGGAAGATCATGCTGAACGTCAAAGTCCTTGGCCCTGGTTGTGCCAACTGCAAGCGCCTGGAGGCCCTGGTGCAGAAGGTCGTCGCCGAGCGCGGTCTGACCGCCGAGGTCGAGAAGGTGACCGACTACGCCCAGATGCTGCGCTGGAACCTCATGAAGACGCCGGGCCTCGTGGTCAACGACACCTTGGTCGTCTCGGGGCGCGTGCCCAATGAGGCCGAGATCGCGGGCTGGCTCCAACCGTAACTGGGTCGGTTTCAGGGAGGGCACAGCCCTCCCTGGCCCTCCCTTCGCTCTAAAGGAACCGAATATGGAACAGACACTCAGCACACCCAGCACACCGCAACCCGTCACCGCCCGGCGGGCCTGGCTGCTCGTCGGCGCGGCGGCGATGAGTTGGCTGGTGGCTTACAACGTAATCGAATCTCTAGCCAACTGGCTGACCTACGGGCTGCTCGGGCTGGCGCCGAGCTCGCAGCTCGGCGCATCGCTGGCCTTCTTCCTCTACGATGTGCCAAAAATCTTGCTCTTGCTCAGCGGCATGATCTTTGCGATCACCATCTTGCGCTCGTTCTTCAGCCCTGAGCGCACCCGCGCGCTGCTCGGCGGCAAGCGCGAGGGCGTCGGCAATGTCCTCGCCGCCAGCCTGGGCATCGTCACGCCCTTCTGCTCGTGCTCGGCGGTGCCGCTCTTCATTGGCTTTGTCGAGTCGGGCATCCCGCTGGGCGTCACCTTCTCGTTCCTGATCGCCGCGCCGATGGTCAACGAGGTGGCGCTGGTGATGCTCTTCGGCATGTTCGGCTGGCAGGTGGCCGGGCTCTACTTGGTCGCGGGCCTGAGCATTGCGATTGTGGCCGGCGTGGTGATTGGGCGGCTGAAGCTGGAGCGCGATGTCGAGGATTTCGTCTGGCAGATCAAGGGCGGCGGCGGCGCGGTGGCTGGGGAGCATCCGACGTGGGCGCAGCGCTTCACCCAGGCGTGGGAGAGTACCCGCGAGATCGTCGGCAAGGTTTGGCTCTACGTGGTGATCGGCATCGCGGTGGGCGCGGGCATTCACGGCTACGTGCCCGCCGATGCCCTGGCGGGCGTGATGGGCGCCGAGGCGTGGTGGTCGGTGCCAGCGGCGGTGCTGCTGGGCGTGCCGCTCTACGCGAATGCGGCGGGCGTCATCCCGGTGGTGCAGGCGCTGATGGCGAAGGGCGCGGCGCTGGGCACGGTCTTGGCCTTTATGATGGCGGTCGTCGCCCTGAGCTTGCCCGAGCTGATCATCCTGCGCCGCGTGCTCAAGCCGCGCCTGATCGCCACCTTTGTCGGCGTGGTCGCGCTGGGGATTATCGCCATCGGCTACCTGTTCAATCTGGTGATCTAAGCCGCGTCAGCGATTTCCTCCGCATTGGGGCGGGCCAGACTCTGGTCTGCCTGCTCACGCTGCTGATGGTGCTGCCGCTGTTTTGGGGCTGTGACGGGCCACACTTACGGCGTCTCGTCGGCGCGCGCGGGCAGCGCGGCCATGACCCGCCGCAGCCGCGCCCCCACCTCCTGCGCGATGGCGGTCAGGTCGTCGCGCTGCACGATGCTGAACAGCACCTCCGGGTTGATCGCCGAGATGATCGTCTGCCCCGCGTCGTCAAGGTAGACGATCACGTTACAGGGGAGCAGCAGGCCAAGCTCCGGCTCAACCGTAAGGGCCTGCTGCGCGAGGACGGGGTTGCACGCGCCCAGAATGACGTACGGCGCGATGTCGGCATTGAGCTTGGCCTTGAAGGTCGCCTGCATATCAATGGTGGTCAGGACGCCGAAGCCCTCCTGCTTCAGCGCGGCGGTCACCGCTGCGACTGCCGCCGGATAGTCGAGCGTGGTGCATACCGTATAGCCGTAGTCATGCTGCTGCATCGCTTCTCCCGCTTAGATAAGGTTTCAGGTGCCGGGTTTCAGGTTTCAGGCCGAACGCATCAACAAACCCTGCGCGTGCCCAAACTGTAAAGCATTCACGAACCTAGTCTTACTGTACAGCGAGCATCCTGCTGGTTGCACGGCGGCGGAAATGCGCGGCAGGTTTTTGACCACGAAGCACACGAAGGTCACGAAGGCCGAACCGCGTGCTGCTGCGCGCCGTGTCTTACGAGAATCACTGTGTAACCCTACAGGAACTTCCAGGAAGCTCGTTGCACGAGTCGTGCCACCTCCGCCGCGTAGACGTGCACGTCCGTATCGGCAAGCCCGTGCATACAGCCGACATCAATGGCGAGGTCGTACGGTGCCGCAAGGAAGCCCAGGTCGGTCACGGAGCCGACGTGCAGCCGCACCCGCGCGGTGACGCCCGCCGCGTCCACCCGCGCCTCGGCCAGCGTGATCGCCTCGGGGATAACGTCAACCGCGTCGGCCTCCCACCCACGCTCTGCGAGGAAAATGCTGGCCCGTGCCATCCCACAGCCCAGGTCAAGGACACGTCCAGGGGGCAGGCGCTCGGCGAGAGCGATGATCTCGGGTGGCGGCAGCGCGTGGTCCCAGGGCAGGTCGTGGTCGCGGTAGCGCTCTGGAAGCGGGTGAAGCGGGTCGGTTCCGGGGTACTCATGGGTCTGCTCCTTGCGTGGTGGGCCATGCGACGGCTGCCTTGCTGCGTGCAGTGTAGCAGCTTTTGCGGGCGAGGTTGCACGCTCGGATGGATCGAGTTGCGCGAAGGCGACTAAAATATTGGCGCTACTTATGCGTAGTATGCGTGATATGTGCTATTATTTTGGTTGAGGCGCGCCAGCAAGATCCTAGCGCGCCCGCACATCCGCCGGGCGCGCTGCGCGCCCGCACCTGAGAGCATTTGCCCTATGAAGATCGCGATGGTCAGCGACGACGGAACCACCATTCACCGCCACTTCGGACGCGCCCGCCAGTATTGTTTGCGTTCATAAGAACCATTACGTTTCATGGCGTTTTATCGCGTCCTATTGCGGAAAAGCGCCATTTCTGGTATACTGTGCCTATGCGTACATCTGTTTGAAGACCCCTTCCATGCAGCTTGTCGAACACACCCGCATCAACCGATCCGACCCACGCTTTGCGGCGTTGGA
>CAIWXH010000421.1 GCA_903916565.1 uncultured Oscillochloris sp.
CAGAACGGGAAGACCAGCCTGCTCATTCGGCTGGAGGCCGCGCTGCGCCCTGGGGTCGCCGTCTGTCGGCTCGACTTCCAGTTGATTAAAGACGCTTCCGCCGCGCACGCCTTCGCCTTTCTCGCCGAGCAGATCGCCCAGGTTGTGCCGCTGGCACCTGACTGGCGTGGGGTGTGTGATGGGCCGACCTTCCAGGCGTTTCTCAGCCAGGCGCTCGCCCGGCCCGAGCCGACACGGCTGGTGCTGCTGCTCGACGAGCTTGGCGCACTGCCCGCCGCGACCCGTGAGGCGCTGGCGCATGCGCTGCGCTCGCTCTTCCACACGCGCCTCGTCGTGCCAGCGCTCACCAAGCTCCAGATCCTCTTCAGCGGCGGGGTCGAACTCTACGACCTCGTGCTGACGGAGGCGTCGTCGCTCTACAACATCTGCCAGGATGTCTACCTGACCGACCTGGCCCAGCCCGAGGCGGTGGCCTTGGTCGCCGATGGGCTGCGTGGGTGCGGGTTGGATGGCGCGACGGCCACAGCCTTTGGCGCGGCGGTGTACCGTTCCGCCCAGGGCCACCCCTATTTCACCCAGAAGCTGGGCGGGCTGCTTGAGGGTGCGTTGCGCGACGGTGCCGGCTTGGGGCCGACGAGCCTTGCGGATGCCGTGCGCCAGATTCGGCAGGGCGGCGACCCGCTGCTGCGCCGCATCCGCGACGACCTGCGCGAGTATGAGTTGGAGGATGCCGCACGGCGTCTGCTGAGCGACCCGCCGCCCTTCAATCGCCTGGACGACCAAATGGCTCGGCTGGAGCTGGTGGGTCTGGCGAAGCCGTCGGGCGAGCGTTGGGCACCGCGCAACCCATTGCTAGATGAGGTGTTTCGGGCGCTGCTGGGCCTGCCGCCCGCCCCTCCATCCATCGTGTCTGAGCCTGTGACGGCACCGCACGACGTTCGTCCGAAAGCACCCGAACAGCCGCGACCGCCGAAAGCTGGCCCCGCACCATCGCGCCCCGCTCCGCCACCAACAAGCACGGCACGGCCACCAGATGTGAAGCCGATTCGCGTCGTCGTACCGCGCCAATTAACTGATTGGAACCTCGCGTGGTCTGGTATCGCCGGGGTGCTGCTGGTCATAGTCATGCTTAGTGTACTTGTCTTTGCTTGGTCGAGTAAGGGTGTGCCCGTAGCATCGACTCAAACGGCTCTTCCAGCTATAGCCGTAACGGCACCTCCATTGATCACGACCGAGGCGGTTACCCAAGCCACCATCGCACCCACGGCGCTGCCCACGCAGACAGCAACTGCGCTACCCACGCCGATTGTCCAGGCTACCACGCCACCCACAGCAGTGCCCACAGTACCTGCTGTGACCGTAGCACCCACACCAATACCCCTCCCCGTCTGGGTGCCCGCGCTGGTCAAAGTGCCCGCTGGCCCCTTCCTGATGGGCAGCAGCGACGCCGATACGCAAGCCGACAGCGACGAGAAACCACAGCAGAGCGTGACCCTCGACACCTA
>CAIWXH010000422.1 GCA_903916565.1 uncultured Oscillochloris sp.
GGCGGGTGCTGCTCGTCGCCACTTTCTTCCCCACCAGCGCCAGTGGCGACGCCTTGCGTGCAAGCGCCGATGTGCAGGGCTTTGCCTTTGACCGAGCGATAGAGCGTTTAGGGGATATGGCGCTGCTCGATGTGCAGCAGGCAGACTTGAGCAGCCCGCCGCGCTATGCGCTGCACCCGCTGGTGCGGGCGTTTGCTGGCGCGAGGCTGACCGAGCAGCGAGGATTCGAGGAGGGGGCGCGGGAGCGGTGGGTGGGGTGGTATGTACAACTCGTAGGACGAGTTGGGTATTGCTGGAATGACATCAGTCGGCTGGCGCTGCTTGACCCAGAGCAGGGAACTGTGGATGCAGTGCTTCAGTGGATAGCCCAGCGCCAACGCTACCGTGATCTACTGGCGCTGGCGCAAGGGGTAAGCTACTATCATTATGTTCGCGGCTTCTGGGATCGCAAACTGAAGCTTGAGTCGCTCCGCGTGGAAGCAGCACACCAACTCGGCATGATTGAAGAGGAGGTTTTTGGCGCGTCGTATCTCGTGCACCTGCTCGCACAACAGGGGAACCTTGCTGAGGCTGAGACGTATCTGGCAAGGCTAAATGTGTACTTAGATACAACTTCTCTCGCTACGGATGTTGCGGGTATGATTCTGCACACGCGGGCCGTCTACTTCATGGCATCGTGTGATTTTGCAAAAGCGCGGAGGGAATGGGGGCGCGTCTTTGATATTATGAATCAGCGTGATTCGTATCTTTCAACGCAGAGCCGCATAGGTATTGCGATGTGTGTCTATCAACAGGGTGCGCGTAGCGAGGCCCAGCAACTCCTTCAACAAGCGCTACTTGATGCACATCGTCATGGGCGTGAACGAGCGATCATTGGTGTAAAGATACGGCTAGCCGTGATCGCTTTGGATAACATGCATGTCAATGATGCCGCAGCGTTGCTGGAAGAGGCTCAGTCTACGGTTATGCGCTATCAGGATCGCGAGAACCTTGCATTTCTTCAGCCTGTGGTCGCCCGCCTTCACATCATGCGCGGCGACATCCCCGCCGCCCGCGTATCCCTCGCCGAGGCCATCGACCTCTTCGAGCGCCTGGGGATGCGCCGCGAGTTGGCCGAGGCCCGCCAGGCGCTCGCTGATCTCGACACTGGGGCCGCAGCAGACGCACACGCGGCGGCCTAACGCTCCGGCTCCTGTGGCCCCATGTACCGCCGCACTGCCTCGGTGAGCAGCGCGATCATGGGCGGCCACAGCACGTTCAGCGGGATGGTGCTGGGCGCAATCAGCGCGGCAAGGAGCACCACGGCAGCCAGGGCGATGAGGGCGACCAGCAGCGTGAAGCGGCGTGCATCACGCCGGTCGTGCAGCGAGGGGCGGCGCGGGGGCAGCGGCTGGCGCATCGTCGGCTCCTTTCACCCGTGGTTGACCTGTGACTATCATGCGGTAGCCTGCAATGCAGCAGACCGCGACCGATAGGGCAAATTTCCGCACGCATGCTGCCGAGGATGCCGCACGCGGCGCGGAAGGCAGCGGCCCTACCTACTGCTCTCGTGACGCC
>CAIWXH010000423.1 GCA_903916565.1 uncultured Oscillochloris sp.
CAACCGCCATGTCCACTTGGGGCATGGCGGTTGCAATGTCGCCTTTTTCCCCTCTCCCCCGGCCCCTCTCCCATAAGGGGAGAGGGGAGATTCCGTAGCAGGATGTGTTCGGCTCCCCCTCTCCCGCTCTGAAAGAGGGGGCTGGGGGGTGAGGGCTGGCGCGGTAGCACGACGTTGCAACCGCCATGCCCCAAGTGCGCTCGCGCCTTGACGGGCGGTAGCCCAATGATCTACAATCGGGCGCTAGTCTGCACCAGAGGGAGCTTCCATGTCCCAGTTCCTCGTGACCGTCACCCCGCGTGAGCCTGCTACGCGGGGCGAGCGCGTCCATACGCTCTATCTACTCGCCGGGCCTGCGCTTACGCCCACCACGGTGGCCCAGCTCGTGGCCGGCTTGCTGCATGATCCAGTTGTTCAGTCAGCCGTTTGGTGTCCGCTCACGCGCACGGCCCTGGCTGAAGCGCCAGCGCCCGCCGCCGCAAATGTCGTTGAGGTCGCTTATCGGCCTGGGGTCACTGATAACGAGGGCGAGAGCGTGCTTGAGGGCGCACATCGCCTCGGTCTCCCTGGTCTGGTGCAGGCCCGCGCCCTGCGGCAGCACCTGTTGCCCGCAGGCGTCAGCCCTGCCGCCCGCAGCGCCGAGCTGGCGATTGATTTGGTGCAGACGACGCTGGCCTACGCCGCTGGTCAGGCTGCCGACGAGCGCCTCGCGTTCTATACGGGCCTGATCACGGCCCCCGACGAGACGACGCCCCACATCGCGCACGTGCCGCTGCGCGCCGCCGATGATGCGGGGCTGCTGCAAATCAGTCGTGAGGGCATTCTGGCCCTTGATTTGGCCGAGATGCGCGTGGTGCGCGACTATTTCGCCGCGCTTGGCCGTGACCCGAGCGATGGTGAGCTTGAGACGCTTGCTCAGACGTGGAGCGAGCACTGTAGCCATAAGACCTTTAAGGCGAAGGTGCGCTATCGGACGGACACGGGGACACGGGGAGAGGGCGATGCGAGGACAGGGCGACACGGGGACAGGGGGACACGGGGACAGGAGGACACGGGGACAGGAGGACGGGAGGACAAGGGGACAGGGGGAGAGGGGGACACGGGGAATCGGGGACAGGGCGATGATCTCTATCCGATGCTGCACTTGCTTGAGCAGGACGAGGTCGAGCTGGATAGTCTGATTAAGACCTTTTTGATGGTCGCCACCGAGCAGGTGCTGGCGGCGCGTGATGACGAGTGGGTGCTGAGCGCGTTTGTCGATAACGCGGGCATTCTCGCCTTTGGCGCGGGGCACGAGGTTTCGTTCAAGGTCGAGACGCACAATCATCCCAGTGCGCTTGAGCCATTCGGCGGCGCCAACACGGGCCTGGGCGGCGTCATTCGCGATGTGCTGGGCGTCAGCGCCGAGCCAATCGCCAACACCGATGTGCTCTGCTTTGGTCTGCCCAACACTGCGCCGGAGGAACTGCCGCCCGGTGTGCTGCACCCGCGTCGGGTGGCGACCGGGGTGGTCGCTGGTATCCGTGATTACGGCAACAAGCTCGGCATTCCCACCGTGAATGGGGCCGTGCTGTTTGACCCCGGCTACGCGGCGAACCCGCTGGTCTACGCGGGCACCGTCGGGATTGCGCCGCGTGGCATGCACCCGCACAATGTGCAGCCTGGTGACGCGGTGGTGGTGCTGGGCGGGCGCACGGGGCGCGATGGTATCCACGGCGCGACCTTTAGCAGCATTGAGTTGACCCACGACACGGCGACAACAGTTGGTAGCGCGGTGCAGATTGGCGATCCCATCACCGAGAAGAAGCTGCTCGATGTGCTGCTGCAAGCCCGCGACCAGCGCCTCTACTCGGCGATCACCGACTGTGGTGCGGGTGGCCTCTCATCAGCCGTGGGCGAGATGGGGGCTGAGTGCGGGGTTACGGTTGAGCTTGAGCGCGTCCCGCGTAAGTATGCGGGCCTGCAGCCATGGGAAGTGTGGCTCTCTGAGGCCCAAGAGCGCATGGTGCTGGCGGTGCCGCCCGCCAATCTCGCCGCCTTTCTGGCGCTTTGCGCCGCCGAAGATGTTGAGGCGACGGTGATCGGCAGCTTCGCTGGCGATGGGCACCTGCGCGTCACGCACGCCGGACAGACGGTGGTTGATATGACCATGGCGTTTCTGCACGATGGGCGACCGCAGCGCGTGCTTGAGGCAGTGTGGGAGGGGACAGGGGGACAGGGGGACAGGGGGACAGGGGACAGGGGGACAGGGGGACAGGGGGACACGGGGACACGGGGACACGGAGACACGGGGACAGGGGGACACGGAGACACGGGGACACGGGGACACGGGGACGTTAATGAGGCTCCCCATGTCCCCCTATCCCCCGCTCCCCTTGTCCCCGCATCCCTCTTGCTCGCGCTGCTCGCGCACCCCAACATCGCCTCGAAGGAGCGTATCGTTCGCACCTACGATCATGAAGTGCGCGGCGCGACGGTGATCAAGCCGCTGGTCGGCGCACAGATGGACGGCCCCGGCGATGCTGCGGTGCTGCGGCCTTTGCCCGACACGCTTGAAGGGCTGGCGCTTGGCAACGGCGTCAACCCGCGCTACGGGCGCATTGACCCGTATTGGATGGCGCTGGCGGTCGTGGATGAGGCGCTTCGCAATGTGGTGGCCGTCGGCGGTGATCCTAGCCGCACCGCCATTCTCGACAACTTCTGCTGGGGCGACCCGCGCCAGCCCGACCGCATGGCTGGCCTCGTGCGCGCCGCCGCTGGCTGCTACGACGCCGCCGTCGCCTTCGGCACACCCTTCATCTCCGGCAAAGACAGCCTCAACAACGAGTACCGCGACGCAACCGGCACCCGTGTCGCCATCCCGCCGACGCTGCTCATTTCGGCGCTGAGCCATGTGCCTGATGTGCGCCGCTGCGTGACGATGGATCTGAAAGAAGCCGCCAACGCGCTCTATCTGGTTGGCAGCACCCGCGACGAGTTTGGCGGCAGTCACTTCGAGCTAGTCGCTGGCGGCGGAAATGGGCACCAAGCTGCTTACCACGAAGCGCACGAAGCCCACGAAGGCCAGACCGCTTTCGCCGCAAGCGCGACGGTGCCAAAGGTTGATCTGGCGGCGGCGCGCACGACCTTCGCCGCGCTGCACGGGGCGATTGGGGCGAGCCTGGTGCGCGCCTGTCACGACCTGAGCGAAGGCGGGTTGGCGGTCGCCGCCGCCGAGATGGTGATCGCTGGCGACTTGGGCCTTAGCTTGAACCTTGCGCTGGTGCCGGGGGCTGCCGCTGCGCCAAGCTACGTCGGCGAACAGGCGCGGCAGGTTCTGAACCACGAAGCCCACGAAGGTCACGAAGGCCGCACCGCTTCCGCCACACAACTTGACGAGGCTTTCCAGAACGCGGTACGAGTGGCGCTGTTCAGCGAGACGCCGAGCCGCTTTCTGGTGGAAGTGCGCCCCGCTGATGTGGCGGCCTTCGAGGCGGCGCTGGCTGGCGTGACGCTGGCTAGGCTTGGCAGTGTGACCGCCACCCCGGTGCTGCATCTGACGCACGACGCGCAGACCTTGATCGAGTTGGACGCCGACTCGCTGCGCCAGCGCTGGAAGTCGGGGCTAGACGGAATTGACTTATGAGCGACGGTGCGCTGCTTGACCCCGAGGGCTTCGCGGCCCTGATTGAGACGCGGCTACGGACTGAACCCGGCCTTGCGGTGCGCGGGCGCGAGGGGCTGACGATACAACTGCACGTCGGCCAGAGCGACTTGGCGCTCAGCATCCACAACTTCTACAACGCCTACGCCCAATATCCCAGCGAACTGGAAACCGTGGTGGACACGCTGCTGCGCTCGCTGCGGAATTACGACAGCGCCCGCACGATCACCAGCTTCGACGAGTTGCGCGAGCGGGTCTACCCGCTGCTCAAGCCGATCAGCTTGCTGGTGACGATCCGCGAGCGTAAGCTGCCGATGCTGGTCTATCGCCCCTTTTTGGCCGACCTGATGATCAGCTATGTGATCGAGGAGCCGAGCAGCCTGGCCTACATCAGCGAGCAGCATCTGGAGCGTTGGGGGCTGGCGGAGCACGAACTACACGCGCAGGCAATGGCGAATTTGCGCCGACGCACCGACGAGCGCGGCGAACACACTATCGCGGGCGAAGGCGATCAGCGCCTCGTGATCTTCAAGGCGCAGGACGGCTTTGACGCCACGCGGCTGCTGCTGCCCGACGTGATCGAGCGCTGGCGCACCCAGATTCCCGGCAACCTCGTCATCGGCATCCCCAACCGCGACTTCCTGATCATCTTCAGTGACACCGAGCCAACCATCGTCACCGCCGTGGCCCACCAGATCCAACGCGAGGCCGCCGAGCGCGCCCACGGCCTCACCGACCAACTGTTCACGATCACGGGCGGCCAAGTGCGCGAGTACGAATGGGATTAGGACGCTACCGCGAACGTCATGCTGTGACGCATGTCATGCTGAGCGCCAGCGAAGCATCCCAACCGAGACCCTGCGCTGCGCTCAGGGTGACATGATTTCGGTGACAGCGTTCCTTTTGCGCCAGTGCGATTAGCGGAGTAGGTCCCCTTCATGCAAACCGCAGCCACGCTGCTCCTGATCGTCTGTTACGGGCTGGGTGGCTACCTGGCCTGGGCACAGCGCACGCCGATCTATCTCTTCGCCCTGGTGGCAGGCCACGTAGGCAGCCTAGCCTCACCGCTCTGGCGTATGCTCTACGGGGTTAGCTACAACCTTGAGCTGACGCCCGTGCAAACGCTGCTGGGCCAACTGGTGCCCCTGCCGGTGATCCTGGGGTCAGGCTGGTACTACACGCTGCCCGCCCTCATCGTCTTCTTCTTTTACACGACGCGCTGGTGGTTCCCTGGGGCGCTGACCTGCATCCTCACCTACTGCATCTTCCTGCTCTACCATCTGCTGATCGAGACCGTGGGCCTCCGCACGCAGACCTGGGCTTATAGCGGGACGCATCTGCCGTTCGACTTCAGCGCGCCCCTGCTGGGCGCGATGATGGCCGGGCTAACCTCTTATGGTCTGCTCTACGTCATCCTGGCGATGCACCGTTTCGCGTGGCTGAGTATGCTGCTCAGTCTGCTGCCAGCGGCGTTGGCGATCAGCCTGTTAGTGCATGGGCTGCTTGGGGCGCCGCTCTGGCTGGCCCTGCTGCTCGACGGACAGACGTGGTCGAGCGTGGCGGGCATGGTCACGACGTTCGTGCTGCTCGCCTGGTCGGTGCAGATCATCACCGGGGGCATCACGCGGATTGAAAGCCACTAGCCTATGCTCACCCCGGATCTGCTCATCGCGGCCTACAGCCAGGGCATCTTCCCGATGGCCGACGAGGACGGCGCGGTCAACTGGTACGAGCCGACCATTCGGGCGATCATTCCGCTGGATGGGTTCACGGTGCCGCGTCGGCTGGCGCGCACGGTGCGGAGCGGGCAGTTCGAGGTGCGCTACAACACGGCGTTCGAGGCGGTGATGCGGGCCTGCGCGGCCCCGGCGCCCGGTCGCGAGACGACGTGGATTGGGGGCGAGTTGGTGGTCGCCTACGGCATTCTGCATAGGCTTGGCCAGGCACACAGCGTCGAATGCTGGCGCGAAGGGCGGCTCGTCGGCGGGCTGTATGGGGTCAGCGTGGGCGGGCTGTTTGCGGGCGAGAGCATGTTCCACCTTGAGCGTGACGCCAGCAAGGTCGCGCTGGTGCATCTGGTCGAGCGTCTGCGGGCGGGCGGCTTCGCGCTGCTCGACTCGCAATACATCGTCGGCCCGCACATGCTCCAGTTTGGCACCATCGAGATTCCCCGTGAAGAGTATCACCGCCGCCTGCGGGCGGCGCTGCGGGTTGAGGCGCGGTTTTAGCGCTTGGCGGCGGCTAGGCGCCTTTTGCCCCTCACCCCCGGCCCCTCTCCCTCACGGGGAGAGGGGAGATTCCGCAGCAGGATGCGTTCGGCTCCCCCTCTCCCTGAACGGGAGAGGGGGCTGGGGGGTGAGGGACAAAAGGCGATAGTCCAACCGCCCAGGGCTTTTCAGAAAGGGCGAGGGGCCACGATGAGCGCGAACCCAATTGAAGCCGCCCTGCGGGCGTTCCCCACACTGATTGTTGACGGGGCGATGGCGACCGAGCTAGAGCGGCGGGGCTGCGATTTGCGCGACCCGCTCTGGTCGGCGAAGGTGCTGCTTGAAGCCCCCGAGCTGATCGTCCAGGTGCATGGCGACTACTTCGCCGCTGGTGCCGATGTGGCGATCACGGCCAGTTACCAGGCCACCTTTGAGGGCTTCGCCCGCCG
>CAIWXH010000424.1 GCA_903916565.1 uncultured Oscillochloris sp.
CCAACCGTACACGAACAGCAACTTTTTCGTCTACGATGCGGGGCGACACGCGATTTACATGCACACCGCACGCTACGGTCGCACGCGCACGAACATCGAGGCAGAGGCGCGGGTCTGTCTGAGCGTGAGCGAGATGGGGCGGCTGCTGCCAGCCGCCACCGCGCTCGCATTCAGCGTGGAGTACGCGGGGGCGGTGGTCTTTGGCCGGGGCACGGTGGTGGAGGAGGCGGTCGAGGCGGCCTATGCGCTCCAACTGCTGCTCGACAAGTACTTCCCGCATCTGCGGCCCGACGAACATTATCGCGCCACCACGCCGGAGGAGGTGGCGCGCACGAGCGTCTATCGGATTGACATCGAGGAGTGGAGCGGGAAGCGCAAGACGGCGGCGGAGGACTTTCCTGGGGCGTTTACCTACCCTTGGCAGGGGTAAAGTCCATTGCTCACAAGTTAAGGGATTCGCTGCGTTGTCACGGGCCAAACCAACCGCAGAATGCGCCCGCCGGGGGGCTGAAGCCTCCGGCTAGGTTTTGCAAAGCCCGCCTGCGCGGGCTGAACGAACCTGCGAAGGCAGGCTTCGCACCAAAAGAACCCGTGGCTTCAGCCACCGGGCGGGAGGCCGCAGCACGACGTTGCAACCGCCATGCTGAAACCCGGCACCTGACACCTGACACCTAGCACCTGACACCTTGCCCTACACCACCCGCACGAACTTGCGCCGACCGACTTGGACGACCACGCCCGCGCTGGGCTGAAGCGTGAGTTCGTAGCCCGCAACGCGCGCGCCGTCAACCTTGACCCCGCCGCCGTCAATCAGGCGCCGCGCCTCGCCCTTCGAGGCGGCGAGGCCGGCGCTCACCAGGAGCTCGATGATGCTGGTGGGCACGACCAAGGCGTGTTCAGGGATGTCGGTGGGCAGCTCGCGATTGACGAACTGGCGAATAAACGCCTCCTCGGCGGCCCTCCCGTCGGCGGGGCTGTGAAACTGGGCCACGATCTCACCCGCAAGGCGCAGCTTGAGGTCACGCGGGCTAATCGTGCCAGCGGCAAGGCCAGGGCGAATCGCCGCCACCTCGGCGGTCGGCATCTCGCTCAGCACCTCAAAGTAGAGCGGCAGCACCTCGTCGGACATTGACATTACGCGACCAAACATCTCGGCGGGCGGCATGCGAATATCAACCGTGTTGAGAAAGGTCTTGCTCATCTTGCGCCCGTCGGTGCCAGGGATAAGGGGCAGCAAGAACACCTGCTGAGGGGTCATGCCGTGCTGGCCCATCAGCTCGCGCCCAGCCAGAATATTGAACTTCTGGTCGGTGCCGCCAAACTCAACATCAGCGTTGATCGCGACCGAGTCGTAGGCTTGGAGCATCGGGTACATCAGCTCCAGAATAGTGAGCGGCGTACCCTCATCGTAGCGCTTGCGAAAGGTCTCGTGGGCGAGCATCTGCGCCAGCGTAAAGCGGCCCGCCAGATTGAGCGCGTGCTCGAAGGTGAAGGTGCCGAACCACTCGCTCTGCCAGCGCACCTCGGTGCGTTCGCGGTCGATCACGCGGAAGAACTGTTCCATGTAGGTCGCGGCGTTGGCCTGCACCTCAGCGGCGGTCAGGCGCGTGCGCGTCTCGTCGCGGCCCGAGGGGTCGCCGATCTGCGCCGTCCAGTCGCCAACAATCAGCACGACCTGGTGGCCCAGTTCTTGAAACTTCCGCAGCTTCCGCAGGCCAACGGCGTGCCCAATGTGCATCTCCGGCTTGGTCGGGTCGAAGCCCTGCTTGAGGCGCAGGGGCGTACCGGCGGCGAGACGCTGGCGCAACTCGGCGGCGACAATCACCTCGGCGACACCGCGAGTCAGCAAGTCGTTGGTCTCGGTCATGGGAAAGCCTCGTCGTAGACAAAAGCGGGGGCTGACGGCGGCGCGCATGGTAGCACGAGTTGCCGGGTTCGGCAATTGGGGTGCGGTGCAGATGTGCAGGTGTGTGACAGCTCTACAGCTCTACAGCCCCACACAGCGTTCACCCCTCGGCGACCACTTGGTTGCGGCCATTCGCCTTGGCGACGTACAGGCGGCGGTCGGCCTCTTCGATGATCGCCTCGGGGGCGCGACCGGCGGCCTCGGCGACGCCGATGCTGATCGTGATCGCAAGCTGGGGCTGGAGGGTGGGCCAGGGGTAGTGGGCAATCGTAGCGCGGATGTGTTCGGCGATCTGGGCGCCTTCGGCGAGGGACGTATCGGGCATCAGCACGAGGAACTCTTCGCCCCCGTAGCGGGCGATCACATCCGAGGAGCGACATGCGTGGCGCATCAGGTCAGCCGTCACGCGCAGCACCTCGTTGCCAAGCATGTGTCCAAAGTGATCGTTGACCTGCTTGAAGAAATCGAGGTCGGCCATAAACACGCTAAGGAGCCGCCCGTTCTCGCGGGTCTGGGCCACGAGTTCGGCGATCCGCCGGTCAACGTGGCGTCGGTTGGCGAGCATCGTCAGACTATCCTCGTTGGCCTCACGCTGGAGGTCGAGGTTGCGCGCTTGGAGCGCCTGAATCAGCCCACCAGCGTTCTTGCTGCTCGTCGCATGTTCGGTGATCTCGGCGCGGGGCAAGTGACCAAGCAGTTGGTTGGTGAAATCGACAAGGTTATCGGTAGCAATCAGGGCGATGACGGCCCCACGAGCCTGGGCGGCCTCGGCGGCGGTCTGGTTCGCCACGATAGCGATCAGCGGCGCGGGGGTAGGCAAGTTGCGCCAGATCTGCCAGATGGCCTCGTCTGCCACTTCGGCGATGAGCAGAACCGGGTCAGGGGTACGCGCAAGCAAATTCTGGCTGGAAACCGCATTGGCGGCGATCAGGGGCCGGTAGCCCTGATGGCGTAAACTGGTGGCAATCGAGGGCCGCAAGCCCTCGTGGGCGCACACCAAGAGTACGGTGGGGCGACGCTGGCCGCGGCGCTCTTTGGCGGTCTGAAGCGGGTTTGTGCGCTGGTCAAAGACATAACTGCTGCCCGAGATACTCTTGGCCGACTGCTTGACCTCGGCAGTTACTTTGCTGATCGCATCCACATTCGTGAAGCGGTGGTTGACATTGCTGACCACCGAGATCGAGAGGCTGAGCAACCCAAACTGCCGTGGGACACCGTGGCGGTCGATGCCCCGCAAATAGCCACGTTGCAGATCGACCGCATCGTAGAGTTCGCGCACGCGGGCATCGAAGGCGGCAATGATGTGCTGGCAGAGATCCTCGGCACGTTCGCCATAGTGAATAATCGCGAAGTCGTCGCCGCCGATATGGCCCAGGAAATCCTCACGGGGGGCGACCTCGGCGAGGACGCTGGCGAGCATGTGGATGGCCCGGTCGCCACGCGCAAACCCGTAAGCGTCGTTAAACGCCTTGAAGTTGTCGAGGTCTACATAGAGCAGGGCGAAGGCGGTGCCCATGCCGATCTGGCGCTCAAGCTCGGCCTGAAGCAAGACGTTGCCCGGCAGGCCAGTGAGCGGGTTCCGCACCGGCAACTTATTCGCGCGGCGTAGGTGACCACGAATACGGGCCAGCAGCACATCGATATCGTAGGGCTTGACGATGTAGTCATCGGCACCCGAGTCGAAGCCGACCACCACCTCGGACGAGGCGCTGCGCGCCGTGAGGATGATCATCGGGAGATGTGAGGTGCGGGTGTCATTGCGGAGCTGACGGATGGCCTCAAAGCCATCCATCAGCGGCATCATCAGGTCGATCAGCAGCAGATCGGGGGGCTGATCTTGGGCCATCCGTACGAGTTGGTCGCCGTCGTTCGCAATCAATACCTCATAGCCTGCATCCTGGAGCGTTTCGCGAAGGAGCAGGCAGAGCGAGGGGTCATCGTCGGCTACGAGTATCCGTGGTTGCGGTGACATCGGTAGCTCTGTTAAACAGGGAAGCTCAGGCTGATCGTGGCAGGTACCCATAGCGCCTACGTGGCGCTAACCACGCGACTACGTTACAGCATACCACATCGTATCTTGCCGTTCGCTTCAATTTGGACCAAGCTAAGCCTAGCTCTCGGCGGGTGCGAAGGCACGCCACCAGCGTTGCCAGTTCGGCGTGGTCGGTACCGTTGCTGGTGATACGGGCGGCGCGGCGGGGTTGGGCGTGGGGGCGGGCGTCGGGGCTACCAGACGTGGCAGGATCACGATGTCGCCATCGCGGGCATAGCCAAGTTGCTCACGGGCGACTTGCTCGACGTACACATCAGACTCGGTATAGGTCACTGCGCCCTCAAGGTGCGTGTTCGTGGCCTGCATCTGCGCCACCTCGACGTCAAGGGCGGCCCGCTGCCCCTCAAGACGTGCGCTCTGCATGACCTGGCCGACAAAATTCACCACCAGTAGCCCGATAAAGATCAGCATCAGGCCCGCCAGACCGATGGTCAGCGCACTTGAGCCGCTTAGGCGCAGGATGCCCAACACCTGACTGACGCTCATGCGTACAGTGCCGGGGCGGCGGCGCAGAGGTAGCCCGAACAGGCTGCGGGTTGCGTGGCGGGTGCGTCGCTTCATAGCATGTCCAGCGGGGCCACTACACGCGGCGCTTAACTCTCTGCCATCCGGGGAGCCTCAAGCAGCAGGGGTTCGTCGATATTACTGGTCATCGAACTCTGGCCGCGAAACAGGCCACCCGGCTCGATGTGCAGTGCCGCCGTGATAATATCGCCCCAGACCTTGCCCGTGGGCGAGATCTCAAGCTGCTCGACGGCGGTGATTTCGCCCTTCACGGCCCCTGAGACATGCACGTTCTGGGCCTTGACCGTGGCGATTACGCGGCCAGTCTCACCGATAATCAAGTTGCCAAGCACCTCAATATCGCCCTCGACCGAGCCATCAATGCGAATATTGCCGTCGGAGGTCAGGGTGCCCTGGAAGCGTGTATTTGACCCGATCACAGTCTCGGGCTTACCACTTATGGTCGGGGGAGCAGGCTGGGTCTTCTTGTTGCTGCCAAACATGCTGACGCATCCTCCTCGATCATCCCGCATACGCTACAAACGGCAACGCACGGCGGCTTTGCGTATCGAATAGGCACCCGCGAGTTAGGGTACGCGGCGACTTAATTATAAGCTACCTAGCTTTAACCAGCAACAGCACCTCATCATTGGCCCGTCGCTCTGTTTGCGCTCCTCGGATCTCTCCCATACAATAGCGCCGCGATGCGTGCGGGATTGAGCGCACACACCCTTAGCACCCTTCAGTTTTGCCACCATGCCCTACACTGTCCTTATGCTCGCCTCAACGAGTTTCTTCTCGGACTATGGCAACCATGTGCGGATCTGGGAAGAGGCCCGGGCCATCCAGCGCCTCGGTCACCGCTTAGTTCTGGCGACCTACCACAATGGCGACCCCATGCCTGGGCTTGATGTGCGCCGCTCGTGGGACGTGCCATGGATCAAGCGTGCGGTGGTTGGTTCATCCCGTCACAAGCTCTACCTCGATGTGGGCCTGGGCTGGCGCGCACTGCGCGTCGCGCTCAGCCTTCGCCCCGACATCATCCATGCCCACACCCACGAGGCTGCGGCGATTGGCCTGCCCCTCCAGCAGTTGCTCAACGCGCCCCTAATCCTCGACTATCAGGGCAGCATGACCAGCGAGATGCTCGACCACGGCTTCATCAGCAAGACGAACCCGCTGTATGTGCCGGTGTCCAAGCTCGAACGCTTCCTCAATACCCAGGCCGATGCGGTGCTGCCATCAACCCACAACGCCGCCGAGTTGCTGCGCCGCGCTGGCGCGGTGCGCCCCGAGCGGCTCTACGCCGTGCCCGATGGGGTCGATACCGAGCGCTTCCGCCCCTACGATGGCTCACCCGCCTGGGCAACCCAGCGCACCGAACTGCGCGCCCAGCTTGGCATCCCGCCAGGGCGCAGGCTCGTGGTCTACATCGGTCTGCTGGCCCCCTACCAGGGCACCAATCTGCTCATCGAGTCCATCCGCCTGCTCGTCGCACGTCAGCCGGATGTCCACTTTCTGATTATGGGCCACCCCGATCCCCACAGCTACCGTCGCTTTGCGGAGAGCTTAGGGATCGGCGATCACGTCACGTTGCCGGGCCGCATTAGCTACCGCGACCTCCACAGCTATCTGGCGCTCGGCGATGTGGCCGTGGCACCCAAGATGAGCATGACCGAGGGCAACGGGAAGATTGCCAACTATATGGCGATGGGCCTGCCCACGGTCGCCTTCGCGACCCCGGTGGCCCGCGAGATCCTCGCTGACACTGGCCTCTACGCACGCTTTGGCAGCGTCGAAGATCTGGCCGCAACGCTTGAATTGGCCCTCGCTGACCGTGACTTGGCCGCTCGTCTGGGTGCCGCCGCCCGCGCCCGCGCCATCGCCGATTTTTCGTGGGAACAGGCCGCACGCACCATTGAGACGATCTACACCACCGTCCTGACGCGACGCCACGGCACGGCTCAACCGCGATCAGCATAGCAAGCCGAGCCTGGTCATCCACGCGGCAAACCGTACGGGCGCAGTATGCTGCGCCCATACGCAGGGCTGAGGCAACCAGCGCCGTTTCGGGAGAGAGGGCTGGAGCGGCAATGAAGACTTTGCAACCACCATGCGAATTCCCTGCTCCCGACTATACAATCGGCCCATCCTCCAATATAATGCGGAGGCCATCAGGTTGCGTGGATCAGCGCCTCTATGCCGGGACGCCAAGCTACTCGTTAGACAAGGTTTGTGGAGGCTTTGTAGTTTGGGCACGCACAGCGCTTGCTCATGCGCTCGGCCTGAAACCTGAACCCTGAAACCTTGGCTTAGAGGCTATGGCGCACGTAGCCGTCGGTTAAGCCCCTACCCAGCAGAAGTGAGGCGTACGATGTACCAAGCGATACCGCTGACCGAAACCCTACAGGCTGCAACCTACGAACAGAATATGCGGGTCGGAGCGCTGCCCTTCTTTCGGGCAGTCGCCACACATCAGCTCAACCCGGACAGCTACGTTGCGTTGCTGAGCGCATTGGTGACGGTCTACGAGTCCTTTCAGCAAGCCCTAGAGCAGGCGAACTACCCGCTACTTGGTGCAGTCTGGGACGAACACCTCCAGAAGCAGGCGCTCCTGCGCCACGATCTGAACGCCTTCACCGTCGGTCGCCACCGCGAGGTTCCGGCGGCCAACGTGCGTGCCCATGTGCTGGCCGAACAGTTCCGCCTGCGCGTCGCCCGCGACCCGCTCTCGTTGCTTGGCAGCGCCTATGTGCTCGCAACTTGGAATATGGGCGGCGTCGCGCTCTCTGCACAGGTGACGCAGACGCTCGGCTTCAACAGCGCGACTGGCGTGACCTTTCTGGCGAGCTTCGACTCGTGGGGACAGACGCACTGGCCTCAGTTTGCTAATCGCCTCAATGCGACGCCCCTGGGCAGCGAGGCCGTGCGCCATCTCGTGCAAGCCGCCCAAGAGACGCTCGATGCGCTTGAGGATCTGATTGACCAACTGCACCCACTCAATGACAGCCCGACGAGTGAACTCGTCACCTTACTGAACCCGCTGGCGGGCAACCATGTGATCCCCAGCGACATCCGTGAGATCCAGGCCGCGCTACGCGCCGGTGAGCGCACATGGCGGCAGATTCCCTACTACGAGCTGCGCTACGCCCAGAAAGGCCGCAAGTACACCTGGAGTGATAGCAACTGGATGGTGGCCCTGGCTGGCGAGAGCCAGTCCAGAGTCAATGAGCAGATCCATTGGCTCTCGCGCTATCTTGCAACCAAGGGGATGCCCCAGTGGACGATGGAGTGCCACCTGCTCCAACTCCACGAGGAACTGGTGCTCGCGGTGCCCGAGAAACACGCTGCCTACGCCAGTCTGGCCGAAGCCTCACGGATGCTCGCCGAGGAGCGCCGCCCCCTGGTCAGCGACATGCTGCTGGAAGCCCTTGACGACACGTTCTACGCCCGCGTTGGTGCCCAGTGGAATCGCTGGCTACCCCACTGCGGCAGCCTCTTAGGCTCGGCGGTCGCTGATCATCGCTTGGGGGTCACGGGTGCCCTAGAGAATATCCAGAGCTGGATGACCGACTCGACCCGCTTCCCCGCCCTCTGGATCGATACGGTGCATACCGTCATCAGCCAAGCGCGCCAACAGATGCACTAGTCGCGCACCAACGTAGCCGACTAACACGAGGGGTTCAGGGAGGACAACATCCTCCCTGAACCCCTCCCCTTTATTTAGCCCCCCCACGACGCGAGCGTGACCGGTTCGACGCGCTCCCCTTTGGTCGCGGAAGCGCACTGTGAAGGGCACGGTGATCGGCCCGCTGCCTGGGTGCAGGCGTTGTCGGTGATCGCGTAGCGGTCGGACTCAGCTTGGGGTCTGGTGGCGGTGCGCTGTGTGGCACGTCCACCGTGTCGGTCGGGAGATCGCGCTGGGGGGGCTGTGCCACGACCTGGGGGGCAGGGACAGCAGCCACGACATGCGTATTGCAGACCACCAAAATCTGGATCCGGCTGATCCAAGCGGCCCCAATGATCGCAGGGTCAGAGCTAATCAGCGACAGATCGATGCGCGAATCTTCAGCCATTTGGCGCAGCCGATTAGTTTGGGCGACCGTACGCAACGCGGTTGCCCCATCGGGCACCAGGATCTGAATGCTCACGGCTCCTGAACTGAGCACCTTCTCGATCACACTATCGGTGCTCTCATCGAGTTGCACCAGGATCAGTGCGGTTTCGTCGGCGGCCATGCTGTCCCCGCGTCGCCCTGGCGCCTGGGCGTGCTACGAATTGTGGTATCCAGGTACGTTGTGAATAATGAGCCATGACATTTTGCCATTGTAGCCCATCGCCATGACCACTGTCAATCAAGCGGGGTGTGGGGGGGGTGTATGGAGCATGTCAACCGGCCTATCGTGGTATAGTTAGTAATAGACGGGACTTATAATACAAGGGCCGTGTCCGGCCCCCCGGTACTGCTAATAACCAGGGCGTGTTCTGTTTGTCGGCCTGTAAGTGGGAGAAACACTGCTATGATCCAACCTACAACAGCATCAGCGCTCGTTCCCCGAGGTGCGGGGCCGTCCCTCTACAAGCTGCTTAACCATATCCCTGATACCCGCCGCTGGCGACAACCAGCCGACGTCTTGATAGTCTTGAGTCGGCAGATTGAGCAAATGGCGCAGGAGCAAGGCCATACGGTCAACCTTGCGCTTGGCACGATGCGCTTCTCGCTGTTCCGCCTACATCAGGCGCGGATCGCCCAGATAGCCCCGCTCTGCCACAGCATCACGGTCTACGGCGAGGCCGACGCCGAGCCGCCCGTACTGCCAAACGTGCAGTTCGTTCCCGTCGCAAAAGGGACAGCCCTGAGCCAGGAGTGGTTTCTGACCGCTGATAGTCCCACGTTCTGGGGTGCGCTGATCGCCCGTCCGTTAGCCGAGCGTGTGAGTGGTACTGAGCGGCGGGTGCTCTTCGAGGGCGTTCTGACCTCCGACGAACGGATTGTGAGCCGCGCCAGCCTGCTGCTTAGCTTGTCGCGTGGTGCCGCAGCGCCCGCAATTGTGGAGCGCCACAGCATCGCGAATCACACCAACTGGGCGCGTCTGGCCTATGCCCTGGCGACACATCCCGAGCACAATCGCCACGACCTATTTAGTTGTCTCGCCGAGTTGCCCGCCTTCCATGCGCTGCTGTCCGAGCCCAGCCACGCGATTGAGTTGCTGCTCCCCCGCGCCCTTGATGTGCTGCGCCAATACTACGCCTCAACCGGTGAGATTATCTATCGCTACGATGGTGCCCAACTTGTCCCGTTTGCTTGGAGCGGCGATCAGCCTCCGGCTCAGGCAGCACACGATGGCATCGCCGGCCAGGCCTTCAGCCAGCGCAGTCTGGCGCTGGTGCCGCTTACCCCCTCTGATCCTGAGCAGGCGCTGTTGCCCGAGGCTCAGTCGGTGGTGGCGGTGCCGTTGCTGAGCGCGGGGGTGCCTTGGGGTGTGCTGCTGGTGGGCCAGTCTGATCCAGATCCCGAGGGGTCACCAACCGCCGCTGGTGCTGCTGGCGTGGCAACGCTGCTCGATCCGCTCTTAGGCACCCAGGCTCCGGCAGCACAGCCTATCGCTGGCCCTGCGCTGACGGCTCCGCCCCCTGTGGCACCCAGCGCGCCCTCGCCGTCTGCGTGGGGCACCGCCCCGTCACCTTGGGCGAGCGCCACGCCTGTACCGCCTGCCCCGCCCGCGCCGCCCAGTGCGCCCCCGCCGTCCGCGTGGGGGATCACCCCGCCCGCGCCGCCCAGTGCGCCCCCGCCGCCGTCTGCATGGGGTGCCACCCCGCCGCCATGGGCAAGCCCTGCTGCGTCGTCGCAGCCCGCTGCCCCGCAGGCACACGCCGCCGAGCCAACCACTGGGTTTGGTTTGCCAAGCTGGATGCGACCCGCCAGCGGTCAGCGGCCTACGCCTGCCTCAAATCACGCCGCTGCGCCCTCAGCCGATGGGCAGCACAGTTGGCCTGCGCTCAGGCAGCGCTTGCTCGCCGCGCTGGTCGCCTATAACCAGACGGTCGCCGAGCAGGTGTGGAACGAGGTTTGTACGTACTATCCGCCTGAGGCGATTTGCACTGAGTTGCTGGCACCTCTACAGATCGAGGTTGGCGAAGGCTGGCACCGTGGTGAAATCACCGTGGCCTCCGAACACTTCGCGAGCCGCTTTGTGCAGACGAAGTTGCTCAACCTGTTCAACGCCTCACCGGAAAGCGCCTCTGGGGCGATGGCAATTGTCTGCTGTGCCCAAGGCGAGCTCCACGAGATTGGCGCGATCATGCTCTCGCTCTTCCTGCGCTGGAATGGCACGCGGGTGGTCTATCTCGGCCAGAATGTGCCGAACTCGACGATTGAGGATATGGTCGATCAGCTCCGCCCGCAGGCGCTCGTCCTCTCGGCAAGCACCGTACAGGCGGCCAATAATCTGATCGAGGTTGGCAAGATGCTCGAACGGTTCGCGCCGCCACGCCCGGTGTTTGTCTATGGTGGCCGGGCGTTCTATGATCGGCCCGAGCTACAGGAGCGCATTCACGGCGGCACCTTCATGAATGGCTCTCTCCGCCAGATCGTAGGCCAGATCGCCGAACTCATCCACCACGCCTGAGCAATACCCGTATGATCGCGCCGCAAGCCGCGCTCCTATTGCCTTTGAGGAGGGCCTGCGCTCTAGCTTCCTCCCAGGAGAACGTATCATGACCAGCGCCGCTGCTACTTTCTCGCTGTCCGCTCTACTTGGGATTCCTGCCGGCACGGGCTGTCTGATCGGCCTTGAACAGGTTCGCACGCTTGCCGCGCTGCTGCTCCGCTCCCGTCCGTCAGACATGCAGGCGTGCTGCTTCCTTGGGGGCAGTCTCGGTGTCGGCCACCGCCCCAACGACAATGTCGTGATGCTGACGGATGCGTTCGGCGGCGCGCCCTTCTTGGTCATCGCCGGCCAGCAAGGGGCCTTCGCGATGCTCACATGGATCGAGGGCAGCCAGTACCGCGCTCGCCTGATCTTCGATACTGAGCTGGTGGATCGGGCTGCGCTCGTCCTCGCCCAGCTTAGCGACCACGACTACAGCCTAAGCAGTTTGGTTGAAGCTGAGGTGCAACAGTCGTTTGTCGCCCGGCTTTCCGCTGTGCTGGTGTCCGAATTGCGGCTTGGGGCTGCCGATTACCGGGCGCTGATGCCGGATGAGCAGATTTGGCCGACCTTGGCCTCAGCGATGACCCCAAACTTGGGGTATGGGGCGCTCTTGGCGTTGCCAGAGTTGCGCCAAGTGCTCCAAGGTCTAACTGTGCAGCGCGTAATCCTGGGGCAACTCGACGCCGATCAGCACCAGTTGACGCCACTGGCGGCTGAGGGTGGCCCGGCACCACAGCGGCTCTTGGTGCAGCATCACGGGGTGGCTGCCAGCGTCATTCGTCGCGGTCGCCCTGGCAGTTCCGCCTCGGCGGCGGCGGGCGGGCTGGACGGGTTGGGTTCCTGGGCCGATGGTGTCGCGCTGACGATTGTGCCCTTGCTGCGTGACGAGCGTGTCTGGGGGTTGCTGCTGGCGACAAGCCTGCGCCCGCTGGCTGGGCCTGCGCTCACGACCCTCGCTGGCGTCGGGACACTGCTGGCGCTGAACCTTGGAACCGCACCAGCGCCGACCACCCTCGCCCATAGCCCCACGCACCAGCCGCTCGCGACTCGCCCCGCCACAACCGCTCCCGCCGCTATCGAGCGCGTGGCCCCACGGGTGGTGCCGAAGGCCGTCACCATCACCCGCGACATCAGTACGCTGCTGACGCAGCTTGAAGACGCGGTGCTGCTTGTGGATGGACAGGGCCGGGTTGCCGCCTACACCAAGACGATGGCACACCTGCTCGGCATGAATATGGATGCCCACGGCCAACCCTTGGTCGCAAGCGGCGGCGCGTGCCTGGCTCCGCTCCTGACCGACATTCTTATGGATGAGCCGGTCGAGGCGCGTGAGGTTGAGCTACCCACTGGGGGGTATGCGACCGCGACGGTGGTCGAGTTCTCGCAGGATCTCTGGGCGTTTATCCTCCGTCAGCCCAGCAGCGACACCTCCGACCCGCAGCCCTGGCCGCAGGCGACCGCGCAGCCGACCCTGGTCACCGATGGCGAGCGGAACGAGAGCTTCCTCTCCAACTTCTCGAATATTATCCGGGTGCCGTTGCGCGAACTGCGCGAGCTGATCACGCGGGTGCCGGTGGCTGGTGAGCTGAATGAGCAGCAGTCGCGCCTCATCGGGCAGGTGGTCAAGCTCAACAGCGAGCTGACCATGTTGGTAAACGACCTGCTCGCCCTGGGCCAAATCCGCCTTGAGTCGAGCGAACACCGCTCGCCACTGCGGCTTGACCTGCTGATTGACGCGGCAGTTGGCACCCAGTATGCCGAGTTTGGGCGGCGTGGGCAGCATGTGACCACCGATCTGCCCTCAGGGCTGCCACGGATCTCTGGCTCGGAGGAGGGGCTTGGCCGTGCGATTGCGGCTCTGATCGATAATGCGATTAAATACAGTCCAACCGGTGCCCGAATCCACGTTAAAGCTTATCAAGCGGGGAACGAGGTAATCGTCGCAGTCGAGGATACCGGCCCGGGCCTGAACCCCGACGAACTCGAGCAGGTCTTTGACCCCTTCTTCCGGGCCGAGAGTACCGCGCAACTCGGTATCTCAGGGCGCGGCTTGGGGCTCACGATCACCAAGGCGGTGATCGAGCAGCACGATGGGCGGATCTGGGCGACGAGCACCCCCGGCGCAGGCAGTTCCTTTGCCTTTAGCCTGCCCTGCGGCGATGCCGCCAGCCCGCATCCCCACCATGGTGCCGGTGCCAGTTATCGCTAAGGCCGCCATAATGAAGTCTCGAATTCTGATCTACGACCTCGATGCCGTCAAAAGTCAGGCCATTAGCAGGGAACTGACCTCTTTGGCCCAAGGCGACACCATTGCGATTAGCACGGCACGTTCGGTGGCGGCGGTTCGCCTTCAGACGGCCCATCAGAGTCCAAATCTTCTGCTCGCCGCGCTCACCAATGAGAGCCTGACCCTTGCCCGTCGGATCTACGAGCGCTCGCCCCATACCAAAGTGCTCTTCCTGTACGACACGAAGGTGTCATCAGACCTCATCGCGGCGTCGCGCGAACTCGGCTGGCTCGCCCTCGAACAAGCCACCGATAGCGCCCAGCTTGCCCGTCAGGCCGGCGCGCTGATTGGCATCTGCCCCGCCGAGTCGAGCTATATTCAACCTACCGACACCCAGCGACCCGCAGCGACACTCGGCGATGTGCAGTTGCTGCTCGATGTGCTGCGCCGGCAGACTCATGCCCAATTGGTGCTCTACACCGACCATCTGGGCAATCTGATCACCCAGCGCGGCAACGCTGAAGCCCTCGATGTGGTTGCGCTTACCTCGCTGATCGCAGGCGGATTCGGCAACGCGCTTGAGTTAGGTCGTGCGATGCACGATCCTGAGGCACGCCACCTGAATGTGCTTGAGGGAGAGATCCACGATGTCTATGCCACGAATATGGGCAGCAACCGCCTGCTCGCGCTTGTGTTTGATAAAAAGTTCGTTGAGCCGAAGCTCGGCTTTGTTTGGCTGCTGCTCAAGCGTGGGGCAGCCCAGTTGAGCCAGATGCGGATCGTCGAGGGTAACCTTGGTGATATGCTCTGCACCGAACTGAGCGACTCGCTGAACAGTGAGTTCGACCGCATCTTCGGTGAGGACTTGACTTCAGACATCTGAGCCAGCGATTTGCGGAAAGCGTGGTGAGTATATGTCCCGTTCGCAGCTTGTCTTCTCCGTGGCTCAGCTCAACGAGCTGCAAGGGTTGCTGGCGCAGTTCAGCCAGCAAGCCGATGTGCGCTGTGCCATCCTTGGCGATCTGAGCGGCCAGGATATTGTTAGCTGGGCCGTCCGCGAGGGCACTGATCTCGGCAGTATCTCGGCGCTGGCAGCGGGCAACCTGATGGCGACCCTTGAGGTCGGGCGCCTGCTTGGCGGGCAACGGGCCTGTAATATGGTGGTGCAAGAACACGAGGATATGACCATTCTTGTGGCGCGCGTTGGTCAGGGGCTGCTCCTGCTGCTCGCCACGGCCCGTGATGTGCCGCTCGGCTGGTCGCGGCTCGCGATCAAGCGTGCCATTGACCGCATCCTGCCGATTGTCGGTACGGCAGCTATGACCCCGCCACCGCCAGGGATCTCTGACGACTTCGAACACTCATTCTCTGCACAGCTTGATTCGATCTGGTGAGGGGCTATGTTTATCAATTGGGCTCTGGGAGAGCTAAATCTGAAGATTGTGTACTACGGTGCAGCCCTGAGCGGCAAGACCACCAATCTTCAGCATATTCACGCCCGCACGCCAGCGAAGCTCCGTGGTCGCCTCATCTCGCTGAAGACTCAGCAAGAACGCACGCTCCTGTTTGATTTCCTTCAGCTTGAGATGGGTAAAGTCAACAACTTGAAACCCAAATTCAAGCTCTACACGGTACCAGGACAGGTCTACTACGCGGCCAGCCGACGCCTAATTCTTCAGGGCACCGACGGTATTGTCTTTGTGGTTGACTCGCAGGCCGGACGCCTGGCCGAGAACCAGGAGTCCTGGTACACCATGGAGCAGCATCTAATCGAGCTTGGCCAAGATATCAGCACCTTCCCCATTATTGTGCAGTTCAACAAGCGCGATCTGCCCCACGTCCTCTCGACCAGCGAGCTGCGGCGCCAAATTGACGTTCAGAAGCGCCCTTGCTTTGAGGCTTCTGCGCTGCAAGGCAATGGGGTTTTCGATACGCTCAAGTCGGCCATGAACGCGGTGGTGGGGCAGATGCGCCGGGCCGTCTAACGCCACACGGGCCACGCTCACAAAAGCACATCAGGAGTTGCTATGGGATATTTGCGCGGAACCTTCTCGCTGCTCAGTCCGGCGGGGCTCCTCCAGGCGCTTTGCCAGGAGCAGCGCTCGGCCTATCTGATCGCGCAACGGGGGGCGGAGAAAGCCACCCTCTGGATCACCGAGGGCATCATTGTGGGTGCCCGCTGTGAGGATCTCGATGGCCCGGAGGCGGTCTACCGCTTGGCTGGCTGGGACGAAGGGCAGTTCCTGGTCACCCCTGCCCGCGACGATGCGCCTGAGACGATGGCCGCGACCTGCGAGGAGCTTCTGCTTGAGGCGGCGCGGCGGCGTGATGAGACATGGTCAACCGCGTAGCTGTTGGCCCATAACAGCATGATCGCTACGGTTATGCAGCAGCCCACTGAACTGATCGCCATCAGCAGCAGGGCTGCTTCGTTGTTCACGCGCAGCCAGTGATGGCAACGTCGCCCGCCGGGGGACTGAAGTCCCCGGCTCTGGAGGTGCGAAGCCTGCCTTCGCAGGCTGGGTGAGGCCGCGTAGGCGGCCTTCGTACCGCGTAGCCCGTGGCTTCAGCCACCGGGCGGGGGCTGGCAGGCGACGTTGCAGCAGTCCTGCTATTCGCCGCCAGCCCACGCCCACTATGACTCGTCCCGCGCTATACTGCGGCTACCCTGCCCACTGGTAGGCGGAAGGAGGAACTATGCCGACGAGTCGAACCTTGCCGCTGTTGAGCCTTGCGCTGGTCATGTTGCTGGCCGCTTGTACGCCCACGACACCCCCACCTACGCCCAGCGCTACGCCCACCGCGCCCTCACCCATCGCTGGGGTGCCCACGGTGGCACCCGACAAACCCACCGTAGCGCCCGCCAACCCCACACCCGCTGTCGTGCCAACCGCCGACGCTGGGCTGCGCGCTGGGGCGCTGACGCTGCCCGCCGTCGCCCTGCCCGCCGGGTTCAAGTCCCCCACAGGTGCTGGCTTCGCGCCCTTCCAGGCGCCGCCGGTCGTCGCCCCGGCGCAGGCTGCTGCGGTTGAGCCAATCGCGCCTGACCTGAGCAACGTCGCGCTGACCGTGCTGCTTTCGCCTGAGCAGCAGGCCCGCGTGGCCGCGAACGGCTTTGCCGTCAGCCCAGGCGACACGAAGGAGTTCTATGAGCTGTACGAACGCGCCCGCTACGACAATCTCCCCGTCTTCGTCAGCTCCGATTCGCTGCTGCATGTCTACCATCTGCTCTTTGACAAGACGCTGCGGAAGGCCGAGACGACGGCCTTCATCCCGATGCTCACCCGGCTTGATGCCGAGTTGCTGCGTAGCGCGGTGGCTCAGTACGAGGCGCTGGCTGGCACGCCTTGGGCCGAGGCCGCACGCCGTAACGCCGCCTATTTCGCGGTCGCCGTCAAGTTGCTCGATCCGACCTGGGAAGTGCCGCTAGGTCTGCGCGACTTGGCTGAGCCGGATCTCGCCAGCATCGAGGCCCACGCGGGCTTTGGCCCCTCGGCCATCTTCCCCGCCTATCCGCAGGGCGAGGATTGGAGCCAGTATGTGCCCCGTGGACACTACACGAAGAGTGAGGCGCTGGGGCGCTATTTCAAGGCGATGATCTGGCACGGGCGCATGACTTTTCGCGCCAGCGATGTGACGGAAACCCGCCAGGCCGCGCTGCTCACCCTGGCCTACAATCAGACCACGGTGGACAGCCTGCCTGCTGCCGAACTGTGGGCGGGCATCTATGAGCCGACGGTCTTTTTTGTTGGTCGCAGCGACGACCTGACGCCCCGTGTGTACGGCGAGGCGCTGGCGACGGCTTATGGCACGCCCGCCGCCCCCGGCGATCTGGTTGACGAAGCGAAGTTCGCCGCGTTCCAGACGGCGATTGAGGCTCTGCGTGCGCCACAAATCCTGGGTATGGTTGTGGCTAAACCCACCGCGACCGCTGACACGAAAGGGCTGCGCCTGATGGGCCAGCGTTTCGTGCCCGACGCTTTCGTCTTCCAGCGGCTGATCGCCGACGCGGTGCCGGGACGCCCCCTGCCCAGTTCGCTCGACTTCTTCGCTGCCCTTGGCTCCGAGCGGGCGCTGGCGCACCTCACCACCGCTGGTGCAACGGCGCTGCCCAACTATAGCCAGAACATGACCGAGCTGCGTCAGACCTTCAGCGGCTACAGCGACGAGGTCTGGACGCAGAACCTCTACTGGTCGTGGATTCACAGTCTGCGCCCGCTGCTCGATCCGCCCGGTGACGGCTACCCCCAGTTCATGCGCTCGCCGGTCTGGCTCGATAAGCAGCTCACGACGGCGCTTGGCTCGTGGACCGAGCTGAAGCGCGACACGATTCTCTACGCCAAACAGGTGTATGCCGAGGCCGGGTACGACTCGATGCCGCCGCCCGAACCCGCCCGCCCGAAGGGGTATGTTGAGCCGGTGCCCGCGCTGTACGCCCGCGTGGCCGCGCTGACCCGCATGACCATTGACGGGTTGACGAGCCGTGGCCTGCTGCGTGACGAGGATAAGGCGGCGCTTACGGCGATGGAGCAGTTGGCGACAAACCTTCAGACGATGGCCGAGAAGCAGCTTCGTGGCGAGGCGCTGACCACCGACGAGTACGAGCGCCTCCGCTTCTACGGCGCCGACATCGAGGCGCTGACCTTCGCCGCTGATGACGAGGCCGTCTACCAAGGGCGCGGCGGCTTCCCGGCGGGCGGCGAGGATCTGCAAGCGGCGGTGGCGGCTGACCTTGCGACCGACCCGAGCGGCCAAGTGCTGGAAAACGCCGTCGGGCGCGTCTTTGAGATCTACGTCGTGGCCCCGGTCGAAGGGCGCCTGGTGCTGACCAAAGGCGGCGTCTTCTCGCACTACGAGTTTACGCAGCCCCTCGCCGAGCGCCTGACCGACGAGGCGTGGCGGGCCAAGCTCGACGCAGGTGCCGCGCCGCCCTTGGCCGCGTGGACGAGCGGCTATCTGGTCACGCAGAACGCCGCCGAGCCGCTGGCGACGACTATTCGGCGCTTCAATGAGAAGCTGGTGCTGGCCTTCTGGTTCACCGACGCCACGCAGGTCGCCGAGTTCCTTGGCCCCGCCGAGCTGGCTGATACCGAGCGCTACATCGTCGGGCTGAAGGCCAAAGGCCAGTTCGTCGGTACGAAGCTCCTTGACCTCCAGCTCCGCTCGTTCGATTTCGTAGACGCCAATAACGCCGTCGTGACGAGCCGCGAAAGCTGGAGCGACGAACTGTACAAGGGTTCGCCCCACTTTGCTGAACAGCAGGCCGACCCGGTACGCACCGGCGTGCGTGCGCCCTACACGCTCAACGTCACCTACACGATGCAGCGCGAAGGCGACGCCTGGAAGATTCTGAAGATCGTGATGGATCCGGCAGAGCCGCCCGCGTGGACGCAGCCGTAGCGGCAAGACAAGGTTTCAGGTGTCGGGTTTCAGGTGTCAGTTTGAGCGCAGCAGAAAGCCCTGTGTGTGCCGAAACGGTAAAGCAGCCGCGAACCTTGTCTAAGAGTCGAAAAGGCCACCCAGATGCGTCTGGGTGGCCTTTTTTGTAGAAGACGTTCGGGGCGTACACCACCGCGATGCACATATAGCAATCCCATCCGGGTCGTGAAGCCGGGGGACTGAAATCCCCGGCGCTTGATCGGCGAAGCCTGCCTTCGCAGGCTGCTCCAGGCCGCGCAGGCGGCCTTCGTCCCGCGTAGCCCGTGGCTTCAGCCACCGGGCGGGCGTTTCGGATGGGCATGACGCTTCACAAGAGGTCAACTGCGGCGGATTATCGGCTCTCGGCTCTCGGCTCTCGGCTTAGGGCACCGTCACCGCTACGATGCCGGTATGCAGATCGTAGTAGGCACCGATAATCTTGAGCTTGCCCTGCGCGATGGCGTGCGCCAAAAGCTCGCTGTCGCGCAGGTGCTTCACCGTGAGTTCAATATTCGCCTTGACCGTATTATCGAGTTCATCGCCTGCTTGCCCTTTAACTTGCTCCAAGGCGGGGCGAATCCCCTCGACCAGCCAGCCAATATTCGCCTCGGCGGTGGTGTTGCGCTCGATGAGTTCGATGGTGGCCTTGACTGCGCCACACTTGTCGTGGCCCAAGACCATCAGCAGTGGGATCTGCAACTCGGCCACGCCGAACTCAAGGCTCCCGAGGACGGCCCGATCAATCACGTGTCCGGCGGTGCGAATGACGAACAGATCACCCAAGCCGCGATCAAAGATCAGCTCTGGCGGTACGCGAGAGTCAACGCAGCTAAAAATCGTGGCAAACGGGTCTTGGCCTTGGGCGACCTCGGTGCGGCGGGCTACCGACTCGTTCACATCAAGCGATTTGTTCGCGGCGTAGCGCTGATTGCCTTCCAGCAAGCGCGTCAAGGCTTCATCGGCATTCGTCACAGGCACCTCCACCATGAGGATTGGGGTTGGCGTAGCCGAGGTAGTTGGCGGCGCACTACACGCCGTCAACGCAACGCCGGCGACCGCGACACTTGAGGCTTGCAGAAAGTTACGGCGTGACAATTTGGCGTGCTTTGTCATGGTAGGTTCCTTATGGAAGCTTACGAAAACAGGGCGTCAAGCCCACCAGTTTTGCGGTGGACTTGACGCCCTTCACCATCGACAAGGGGTGCGGCGAAAGGTCTACAAATCCTGCCTCACAGCACGGGCGTTAATCTGCGTGGCGGGCGAAGAATTGCTGAACCATCTCGGTGTGCAGGGGGAAGGCCAAGTCGGCGGGCGCGGTGATGATCAGGCGGGCCTCGGCCTCGCGGTTGGGGCGGAAGGTCGGCAGGTCGGCGGCGCGTAGCCTTGGCCCAAGGCCGAAGACCAGCAGGTAGCCGTCGGTAGTGCTGCGGGTGCCGAACTCGGTGATCACCTCGGGCGAGACGACCACGCCCGCCTCTTCGCGTAGCTCACGGGCGGCGCCGTTCTGCCAGCTCTCGCTCACCTCAATGAAGCCGCCGGGCAGGGCAATTTGGCCCTGGCGGGGCGAGGCGGCACGCCGAATTACGAGCAGCCCCGCGTCTACCGGCTGGAGGATCAGGACGACGGGCAAGGGGTTGCGGTAGGTCGTACTGCCGCAGTGGGCGCACACCCTCGGCCAGCGCTGGCCGTCGAGGAATGGTTGGCCGCAGAACGAGCAGTGGCTGTGCTGGCGATACATAACATAGACTCCGGTAGCAGGCACACGGGCCGGTCGGCTTTGCTTGTGATTATACGCTATCTTGTTACGCGCTCGTCATTTCGCCTGCCCACCCCCAGTTCCTGGCCTGTTACCGAAGTGGGCCAAGCCTTGTGGTACAGTGAGCCACAAAGCTGCTATACGCGCATAAACTTTAAGGGTTTGCCGTGAATGTGATTCTGGTCATTCATCCTGGGGATGGCGAAAATGTCGCCGTCATTACGCTGCTAGGCCAGCCGGTGGAGGTGCGCCGCGTCGGCTGTCGGGGCGATCTGGCCCGTGCCCGCGAGCTGATCCTGGCCCACGATGGTGTGGTTGACGCGATCGCGCTTGAGGGGCTGCCCGTTCGGTTGTCCCTTGGCAGCGCCAGCCGAGCCTATCCGCCCGGTCAGCGCCTGAGGCTGGCCGCGCAGACGACCCCCGTGGTTGATGGCGGTGGTGCGCGGGCGATGCTTGAGCGTTGGGCCGTCACGCTGGCTGATCGCGCCCAGCCCGGCATCTTCAGCCAGAAACGGGTGCTGATGGCGCCCGGTCTCAACCACGAGGGGCTTACGCACGCGCTTGGCCACCGCTCGTCCGCGCTGCGCTTTGCCGACCCGCTCATCTTCTTTGGCGTGCCACCGCTGCTTGGCGTCGGGAGCCGCACCACCCTTGCGAGTGCCGCTGGCCCGACCCTTGAGCGCCTGCGTGAGGCGAGCTTCGCACGCTTGGCCCTCCCCGCGCCCGTTGCTGAGGTGCAGGCTGCCAGTCGGCCCTTTCAGTGGGCCGATGTGATTGCTGGTGATGTTGCGACCATCCGCTGTTGGGCACCCGCCAGCCTCAAACGTAAAACCCTGGTGGTCGAGTCGGTTAGCCCCGCCGACTTGGCCGACCTACGGGCGCGTGGCGTCTCGATTGTCGTGGCGCTCTACGACTCGCTGAACAAAGATGTCGGCCACCACCAGATGAGCGCCGCTACCGTCGAGGCGTTGCTGGTGGCCCTGCGGCGAACCCCCGAGGCGCCGCTTAATGAAGATACGTACCTCGACCTGCTGGCGGCGCTGCAGTGGACGCCGAAGATTCACTATTTGCAGCCTGATGAGGTTGGGATCAACCGCTTCGCCTTTGTCATCCACCCGCTCAGCGTGCGCTTCATCCATGGGCACAAGTGGTTCCGCTGGACGCGCTATTTGCCCGATGGCCTGGTCGAGCGCGTGGCGGCCTACTTCCCGCCGCTCTACCTTGGCCGCATTAAAGGTGGCGTCTCGCCCGCCACCGGCCAGCGCATCGAGGGCCACCTGATCTCGCTTGGGGCCACGCCGCGCCAGATGATGCGCCACAGCGAGCGCTTCACCTATCGGCGCCTGAACCTGGCTGCGCGGATGAGTGAGCGCCTGGGGGCGCGGATTATGGGCCTGGGTGCCTTCACCAGTGTGGTGGGTGATGCCGGGATCACCGTCGCCCACGAGGCCGATATTGCGATCACCAGCGGCAACAGCTTGACCGTGGCCGCAACGCTTGAGGCGGCCAAGCAGGCGGTGCTTAAAATGGGTGCCACCGATTTGGCTCACGGGCGGGCGATGGTGATCGGCGCCACCGGCTCGATTGGCTCGGTCTGCGCCCGGCTGCTCGCCCAGGCACTGCACGACGTGGCCCTGGTCTCGATTGAGCCTGAGAAGCTGATCGCGCTCAAGCGCACGATTGAGGCCGAAACCCCCGGCGCCCAGGTGACGATTGCGACTCGCGCCGAGGATCTGGTCGAGGCGTGTGACCTAATCGTGACCGCCACCTCGGCCTTCGGCCAGCGCGTGATTGATATTAGCCGCTGCAAGCCGGGGGCCGTGATTTGTGATGTCGCCCGCCCGCCCGATATTAGCCCCGCCGAGGCGGCGCTGCGCCCCGATGTGTTGGTGATTGAGAGCGGTGAGGTGGTCATCCCTGGTGTGACCGAGATCGGTTATGATATTGGCTTACCCCCCGGTACCGCTTACGCCTGTCTGGGCGAGACGGCCCTCTTGGCGATGGACGGTCGCTTTGAGGACTACACGCTTGGGCGCGCCATCTCCATCGAGCGGGTGAAGGAGATCTATCGGTTGTTCAAGAAGCATGGCTTCCAACTGGCTGGGCTACGCATGTTCGATGCGTACATTACCGATGCGGATGTGGCCCGCCGCCGCGATCTGGCCGCCCAACTGCGCGCCGACCCGGTTCGTCTGGCGCAGGTCAAGGCCACCGCCCGCGAGCAACTCTCCCGTCTACCGAAAATGGCCAAGGGCGTGCGCGAGCCAGTGTGGGCCAGCGTGCTCCGGCAGGCCCGTGACCTGACCGCGCGAACCCTGGTGGGTTTGAGCCAGCGCGGATCGCAGCGCAAGGTGCAGCTCCAACGTGAGGAG